>JAPLSS010000118.1 GCA_026398515.1 Candidatus Sumerlaeota bacterium
GGTGCCGACGCGCAGATCGAGCCGGGCGAAGTCGTTGTATTCGATGATGGGCTTGGCCGCCCCCGCCCCTCCTTTCGGTTGCGCCGCGGGGGCGGGTTCCGCCGCGGCCGTCGCGGGCTTGGCCGCCGGGGCGGACTTCGGCCCGACCGTTCCTCTGCCCGAGGCCTTTCCTGGGGAAGTTACGGCAACGCCTTGGCCTACCACCACGCGCGGGAAAAGCGAAACGGACGTCGCAACCTCCGCGCCGACGCGCAGCCCCTCGCCCCGCCAGCGCGCCGGACGGCTCAGCTGCGCCACATCCACGCCAAAACAAGCCAGCGCCTCGTCGCACTTCGCCGGCATGACGGGCCACAACAGGCCGGCGGAAGCAACCGTGGCCTGCGCGGCGGTGTGAAGAACGGCGGCCAGGCGTTGCGGGTTCTTCTTCTTGGCCAGATCCCAAGGGGCGGTCGCGTCGACGTAGCGGTTGACCGCGCGCACCGCGTTGAGGATGGCCTCAATCGCATCGTTCAGGCGCATGCGTTCCAGGAGCGGCGGCAGGGCCTGACGCGCGGCGTCGAAGTCCTGCAACAGCGCGTAATCGACGTCCTGCAATTCGACCGGCTGGGAAACGCGCCCGCCGGCGAACGCGTCTTGCTCATTTTCTTGCCGTCGCTCTGCCAATAGCCGTGCACGTGAAGGTGTTGATAGCACTCGACGCCCATCGCCTTCAGCATCGTCGGCCAATAGACGGCGTGCGGGCGCAGGATGTCCTTGGCGATGACATGGTTGACCGCCGGCCAGAACCGCGTGAACAGCACGCCGCCGGGATAGCCCAGCGCGCTCATGTAGTTAACCAGCGCGTCGAACCACACATAGACCACGTGCTCCGGGTCGAACGGGAATGGGATGCCCCAGGGCAGGCGCGACTTGGGCCGCGAGATGCTTAAGTCCTCCAGCGGGTCCTGCAAAATGCCCAGCACCTCGTTGGCGAACTGCGGCGGGTTGATGAAGCCCGGCTCGTTTTGAATCTTCTCGCGCAGCCAGTCCTGGTACTGGCTCATGCGGAAGAAGTAGTTCTCTTCGCGGATGCGCTTCAGTTCCGTCTCATGCGTCGGGCAGACGCCGGGGCGCGTCGGATCGATCTCCTTGTCCGTGTAGAAGCGCTCGCACTGGACGCAGTAGACGCCCTCGTATTCGGCCTTGTAGATCTCGCCCTTCTGGTACAGGTCTTCGAGGATCGCCTGGACCACCAGCTTGTGGCGCCGCTCGGTGGTGCGGATGAAGTCGTCGGGCGCGACCTGGAGGAGCGGCCACATGCGGCGAAAGCTAGCGCTGACCTCGTCGACCAAATCCTGTTCGGAGCGGCCCTGCTCGCGGGCGACGCGCATGATGTTCTCGCCGTGCTCGTCGGTGCCGGTCAGGTAATAGGTCTCATAGCCCATCAGGTCGTAGAACCGCCGAACCGCGTCGCACAGGACCGAGGTGTACGAATGGCCGAGGTGCGGGCTGGCGTTGACGTAGTAGATCGGCGTGGTGATGTAGAAACGCGGTTCGCTCACGAGAGTTCTCCTTCCGGCAAGCGGCGCGTCGTTCGGCGCCGCCAACCGTCCCGAAAGAATGGGTGAGCGAAAACTTGCGCGCCCAAGCCGGCGCAAGGCAAGGAAAAAGCCCCTGGCGCCGTTGCGTCCGGGCGGCCTGACTGGACCTGTGGGCGGCGCGGACCGTTCTCACTGGCGTTCTTCGCCATTCCAGAAACGCCGCTCAATCTCCCGCACCTCATCGGCCGTGAGCGTCTCCTGGCGTGGATGCACGATGACGCGGTCGTACCGGGTGATCTCGACATTCGGACGAAGCGCCTCCACGTAGCCGGGCGGGGGCTTCCGCTCTTGGGCCATCTGCCGCGACTGGCCGGCCGGGACGGGGTGTCGCGCCACGGCATGGTCGGTCAGCCCGAGGGTGTCGATGATATTGATGTCCGGATACCGCCAGCCGACGACTCCGATGGCACTAAACGCCCACACCGGAATATCGCCTTTCGCGGCGGGGTCCCAATCCGCGCGCGTTGGCGTGATCTTCAGCATGTTTGCACAGAACAGCTTGTGCTGTTGCCAGCGGCAACAAATGCTCCGGTCGATGAGAAAATACTGCATCCGGTCGAACCACCGCACGTACCGGCGCGCGAACCCGGGAAAGCGGTCGGCCAGAGGGACCCACAGGAAGAAGGTGTCCGCCCGGGTCTCACGGTGGCGCGTAGCCGCCCATAGGGTCCACGGGATCGGGTACGATAGCGCGACACACAGGGCAACCAACGAAAGAGCCAGAGGCGCCTTCCGGGTCAGCCGGCTGGCGAGCCACGGCAGGGAGACGAACAGCAGCGGAATCAGGTGGCTGAAGACGCGATACCCGAAGAGGTCTCCCCCGACCAGGAGCGAGTAATACCCGCACTGGAAAAGCAGGACCCCCGCCACGATCCCACAGCCCAGCAGGCGCAAACGCTCCTCGGCCGCCTCGGGCGCCTCAAGGGCCGTCAGAACCGACGGGCCCCACGCCCACCGTTCGATCATTCCGGCCTCCCGCCGGAAAACCCATGCCGCGGCCATCAACCCCCACGCCCAGAAGCCATACTCGATCACGAAGCACGTGGCGTAACGAATCCCCGCCTCCGGCCACGCCGCGGCAATCTTGGCGTAATACGTATTAGGCAGCCATTCTCCATACATCCAATGGCGCCAGAGAAAATGGAGAGGACACAGCAGAAGCAGGCTCACGGCGAGCCATTCCCGCCTCGTGCGAGGGACGGCGAAAGCGCCGACGAGCGGGCGCCCGACGAGCCAGATCGCCGTCCCGGCTACGCATAGGACGCCTTCGGGCCGGGTCAGGGCGGCTAACGACGCCGTGAGGCTGGCGAGCAACAGCGTGCCCGCCTTGTCGGGCGCCGAGAAGATCAGGGCAAACACCCACGCCTGGAACCAGAAGTTGAACATCGCCGTTTCCAGCCCGGAACTGCTGAACATGAGGAAGGTGGTGTTCCCTACAATGCCGGCCAAGACGAGCGTGAGATACGCCACGCGAAAGCGCCCCGACTCGGGCCCAAGCCGCAGGCGCGCCACCATCCACGCGGCCAGGCACAAGCTGCCGGCGGCAAACGCGAGCGAGATCCAGTTGGCCGCGTGGGGCGGGTCCACCCCGAAGACCCTCCAGACATCGTCCAGCAGGACCACCCACAGGAAACTCGTGTAGCCTTCGACCGGACGAAACGGAGGCCGGTTCCAAACATAGCCGTAGCCGAGGCGGCCGTTGCGCACATAGCGGAACGCAATGAAGGCGTCGTCCGTGAGGAACCAGAAAGCCTTCCAGCCAACAACCAATGCCGCCAAGGCCAACGCCAGCAACAACCCGTGCAACCAGCGCCGGCGCACGCGTCGCCAGAGTCCGCCAATACCTCGCGGGTCCGGTGCGCCCGACCAGGCCCGTCGGCGGCGGGGACCGTTCTCACCGGCGTTCTTCGCCATTCCAGAAACGCCTCTCAATCTCTCGCACCTCTTCGGCCGTGAGCGGCTCCTGGCGTGGATGCGCTGTGATGCTGTGGCCGGGGATGAATTCGACATTCGGACGGAACGCCTCCACGTAGCCGGGCGGGGGCTTCCGCTCATGGGCCATTGCCCGCGGCTGGCCAGCCGGGAGGGGCTGGCGCGCCACGACATGGTCGGTTAACCCGTTGGTGTCGATGATATTGATGTCCGGATATCGCCACCCATAGACGCCGATACACCCGAACGCGAACACCGGGATGTCGCCCTTAGCGGCAGGGTCCCAATCCACGCGCGTTGGCGCGATTGAGAGTTGGTAGGTGCAGAACACCTTGTGTTCCTGCCTGCGGCAGCAGACGCTCTGGTCGATGAGGAAATACTGCATTCGGTCGAACCACCGCATGTACTTGCGCGCGAACACCGGAAAACGGTCGGCCACGGGGAGCCGCAGGTGGAAGGTCTCCGACCGTGTGTCCAGGTGGCGCGTGGCCGACCATAGGGTCCACGGGATCGGGTACGAAAGCGCGACACAAAGGGCAACCATCGAAAGAGCCAACGGCCCCTTGCGTGTCAACCGGCTGGCGAGCCACGGCAGGGAAACGAACAGCAGCGGAATCAGGTGGCTGAAGATGCGATACTCGAAGTGGTCGCCCCCGACCAGGAGCGAGTAATACCCGCACTGAAAGAGCAGGACGCCCATCGCGATCCCACGGCCCAGCAGTCCCAAACGCTCCTCGGCCGCCTCGGGCGCCCCAAGGGCCGTCAGAACCGACGGACCCCACGCCCACCGTTCGATCATCCCGGCCTCCCGCCGAAAAACCCATGCCGCGACCATCAACCCCCACGCCCAAAAGCCATACTCGATCACGAAGCACGTGACGTAGCGAATCCCCGCCTCCGGCCACGCCGCGGTGATCTTGGCGTAATACGTGTTCGGCAGCCATTCCCCATACATCCGGTGGCGCCACAGGAAATGGAGCGGACACAACAGAAGCGGGGCCACGGCGAGCCACTCCCGCCTCGTGCGAGGGACGGCGGGAGCGCCGACAAGCGGACGCCCGACGAGCCAGACCGCCGTCGCCGCCACGCACAGAACCCCGTCGGGCCGCGTCAAGGCGGCCAGCGCGGCCGTCAGACAGCCGAGGAAAAGCGTGCCGGCCTTTCGGGGCGCCAGGAAGATCAGGGCGAACACCCACGCCAGGAACCAGAAGTTGAACATCGCCGTTTCCAGCCCGGAGCTGCTGAACATGAGGAAGGTGGTGTTCCCTACAATGCCGGCCAGGACCAGCGCCAGAAGAGCCGGCCGGAAGCGTGCCAGCGACGGGCCAACGCGCGTTCGCATCACCAGAAGCGCGGCGAGGCATAGACTGCCGGCGGAGAACGCCAGCGAGAGCCAGTTGGCGGCGCGCGGCGGCTCCACCCCTGTAACGCGCCAGACGCCATCTAACAAGAGCACCCACAGGAAACTCGTGTAGCCTTCGACCGGACGAAACGGAGGCGGGTTCCACACGTAGCCGTAGCCGAGAAGGCTGTTGCGGACATAGCGGAATGCAATGTAGGCGTCGTCCGTGAGGAACCAGAAAGCCTTCCAGCCAACAACCAATGCCGCCAAGGCCAACGCCAGCAACAACCCGTGCAACCAGCGCCGGCGCACGCGTTGCCAGAGTCGCGGAGCCTCTTGTCCCTCTGCCAAGGCCGGGCAAGGGACGCCGGCTTCGGCCGACGAGGCGGGGGGATGTTCCGACGAATCGGCGGCATCCTCAGCACGCGCCTGCGGCATCATCGGCACTCCCTTCCTTATTCGCGCGGGTTTCCGGCCCCACTCGGGCCGTTCGCCAACACGACGACCGGCGATTGGGAAATGAGTTTGTTCCAAAAGGTGACTCGAAGGTCGACACCCCGCTCTGCCGATACTTCTGTCTTATACGAACGGCTTAGTGAAAACTTACGCGCCAAGACCGGCGCAAGGCAAGGGGAAAGACCTCGGCGCGTGCGAGGCTTGAACGAAGCGGCGGAAGCGAACGGGATGGACAGAATGGACGCAATGGACCAGTCCGACTCGTCCATTGCGTCCATGCTGTCCATTCCGTCCATCCCGTCCATCACTCCACCCACGCCACCCGCATCGCGCGGGCGAAGCGCCGCAGACGGTCCGCGCCGTGGCCGGGGAAGACGGCGACGTGGTGCGGCATGCCTTCGTGGCAAAGGGTCTCGAACCACTGGCGCGGCGAGCGGTCGGCGAGGCGCGCCAGGCCGTTCGTGCCCATCAACCGCCGGCGCGGCTCGACGGTCTCGGCCTCCCAGGCGGTCATCCGATACTCGCCTTCGCACCGCCACAGGCGCGCCAGGGTGATCGGGCGGCCGGCCTCCAGCGTCATCTCGACCACCGCCGGCATCTTGTTGTTGAAATGGCGCGCGAGCATCGGGCCGCCGGGCGCGCCGACCGGCGGGGCGAACGACACCGGCGCGACCCCGCCGTGCCACAGCGTCATGGTCTCGTTGTCGTTCTCCAGCCAATCGGACAGGTAGGCCTTCTCCAGGCCGAGCAGTCGGCCGATCAGGCAGGTCAGCGCCCCCTCGATGTCGCCTTCGCAGGCGATCGCGCGCCCCTCTTCGGCCAGGCGCGCCATGCCGACGTACGGCCATTGCCCGACGACGTTCGGCAACTCCGGCCAGCAGCGCACGGCCAGCGCGTCGAGGGCCTCGTCGTCCATCATCGCCCGCATGGCGAGGTACAGGCGCGAGGCCCGCGACAGGTCGTCCAGTTCGAGATCCTTCAGCGGGGCCATGGCGCGCACGATCTCCACGTCGCGCTCCACGAGGTCTTCCGGGAGCTCGCGGGCCAGTTCCATGAACTCGACCAGGCTGTACGATTGCAGCCGCGCGCCAAGCGCCGTTTGCAGCGCCGCGGGATCGACCGACATGCTCAGAAAGCCCGGCGCCACGCCGCCGACCAAGCCGGCCTTGGCGCGCCGGATACGCCCCGCCGCGCAAGCCACGCGAACCGCCCGCTCCAGATCCGCCAGGGTGTCGGAGTCATCCGGATCGCCCATGACGATTTCAAAGGGGTGGCGCAGGCCGCGCAGGATGCCCGTCCACGTGTGCAGCCCCACCAGCGAGCACGAGCTGGTCATGTCGCCTTCCTGCTTCTCCGGCGTCGCCCAGAGGACCGCCGGATCGGGCCACAGTTGGTGGAAGGTTGGGGCGAGCCGGCCGTCGGCCATCGTGGTCTGAAGGATCGCGATGACGTCCACATCCGCCGCGCGGCACTCGCCCAGCGCCTGGCGCAACGTGGCGTCGTCGACGACTTTGACCGCCGGCTCGAAAACCGGCCCCGGACGCGCGCCGACGGCGTGGCGCGCGCGTTCGGTCATCTCCCAGCCCCATTCAGGATCGAAGCCCGGACGCTTGCGGCCTAGGAAAAGAAGGCCGAGTTTGGGGGCGTTGTTTAGAGAAGACATGCGGGTTCAGGGTCCTTTTTCGCTAGGATTCTTCCACCGCAAAGAACCCAGAGAACGCAAAGAAGAACGGCTATGCCCCCTGGAAGACCTGGTTTCTTTGTGTTCTTTGCGTTCTTTGCGGTGGGTCATTTTGGTTGCGGTCTTGGCCGCGCTAGGCTCAACACCGTGTGCGTCAGCGTGGCCTGCGGCAGGACGGAGATCGTCGGCGCGCCGTCGACGAGCCGCTGCGCTTCCTCCACGTTCCGCACCGGATGCATGAACCAGCCGCGCACCTTGCCCGGAGGCAGTTGCGAATAGAGGTGCAACGTCGCGCGTTGCGCTTCGCGCGCGATCTGGTAGGCCTTGTGCCCGCCCATGACGAACTTCGCGTGAATGCGCTCGATCACGTCCCGTGGATCGAACGCCTCTTCCATCCAGGTTTCAAACAGCTTCGATCCCGTGCCCTCGGGGCAGGCGGCGAACGTCAACACCGCCCCGCCGGGCTTAACGATGTGCGTCGCCTCTTCCATCGCCTTCTGCGTCTGGTAGAGGTCGAGGTCCTTCGGATGGCCGCCGGGCGAGGCGATCACCAGGTCCGCGCGCTCCGGGACGTCGACGGCGTACATGCGGTCGATGTCCCTGCAATTCTCGCAAAACGCCAGAACGGGGTCGCCGGCGCGCGCGGCCACCAGGCGATGCGCGGAATCCAGCGCGACGCTCAGGATGAAATCCACGCGCGCCATCCGCCCGACTTCCTCGATCTCCTGGCGCACCGGATTGCCTTCGTAGCGGCCCGACCCCGTGCCCGGCATGTCCATGCGCGAATGGTTCGTCTCGACCGCGGCGGCGTCGGCCAGGCCGGGGTAGACGCTCTTGCACCCGCCGCCATAGCCGACGAATTGGTGATATTCGACGTCGCCGGTCAGGATCTTGAGATCCGCCTCCATGAACGTGCGGTTGAGGGAAATGCGCGTCCCCAGGCGGGTCACGCCGAGGGGCACGAGATCGGCGTTCTTCGCATCATGATTCTCAATGCGCGCCCGGCCGTTCCAGCGCCCCAGCGATTCCGCCATCTCCTTTTCGCTCAGGCCGCGGTGCAGGCCGGTGGCGACGATGACCGTGACTTGCGCCGGATCGACTCCGGCGGCTTGCAGTTCGTCCATCACGGCGTCGAGCAGAAGGGCGTTGGGGACGGGCCGGGTGGCGTCTTCGATGGTGATGGCGATTCGGCGCGCCTCCCGCGCCCGCTCGCGCAGGCGCGCCACGCCGATCGGCTGCTCGATGGCCGCTCGCAACGCTGCCGCCGGGTCCGGCGCCGGCGGCAACAAGCGCGGTTCAAACACGCCGATCAGCTTGTGGTCGGGGATGGAGAGCGAAACACTCTCGCGGCCATAAGGCATTTGGATGACAGGCATGTATCTGCAAGCTCGTAGTGACGCCTGTAGGCGTTTCTCCGGATATTACGCGAACGCCGAAGAAAAGCCCAGAGGCGTCGCTCCGAACTCTCCGTTACGCGCTGCGATACAGCTTCGTCAGCACGAACTCCCGGTGCCCCAGGATCTCCTGGCACGTCAGGCGCCCGTTGCACACCCGCATCATCATGTCGTACAGCTTGTCGCCCGCCTGGTCGAGGGTCATCTCGCGGCGCAGAATGCCCGTAACGTCGACGTCGACGTGCTCGGCCATCGTCCGCGCCGTCAGCGGGTTGGCCGTCAGCTTGATGACCGGCTCGATCGGGTTGCCGATGATGTTGCCCTGCCCGGTGGGGAAGAGGTGCACCACCGCGCCGGAGGCCGCCCACAGGGTGACCGCTTCGGCCGCGGCCGACGACGTGTCCATGTACCACAAGCCCTTGCCTTTGGGCGCTTCGGCCGGCGCCAGGCAGCCGACGAACTTCGCCTTCTTGCCGATCTTCTGGAGGTTGCCCAGGGCCTTTTCCTCGATCGTCGTCAAGCCGCCGCGGATGTTGCCCTTGGTCGGCTGCGAGCCCATCAGGTCCACTCCCTGCGACTTGATGAAGGCGTCGTATTCGGTGAAGATCTTCATGTACTGCTCGGCCACTTCGGGGGTCGCGGCGCGCGAGGCGCAGATGTCTTCGGCCCCGGTGATTTCCGAGGTCTCGCCGAAGCTGGCGGTGGCGTTCATCTCGACCAGGCGGTCCACCACGTTGCCGACCGTCGGGCACGAGGCCAGGCCGCTGGTCGTGTCCGACTCGCCGCACTTGACCGAGACGTACAGTTCGCTCACGTCGCACGTCTCGCGCTTCCGTTCGCTGGCCCACTGCATGAATTCGAAGGCCTGGCGCGACGCCGCGGCGATGGTCTGGATGTCGCCATGGCGTTCGATGGAGACGCCGGCGACCTTCGTGCGCCCCAGCGCCTTGATCCCGTCAACCACGCGGGCGGTCCACTCCGGCTCGATGCCGATGACGACGCAGGCGGCCACGTTGGGGTTGGAGCCCGTGCCGATGATGGTGCGGAAGAACAGCTCGAGGTCCTCGCCGAACTGGAGGCGCCCGTAGGCGTGCGGAATGGCCAGAGTCCCCTTGATGTTGTTGGCCACCGCCTCGCACGCGGCGTTCGACAGGTCGTCCAGCGGGAGAATCACGACGTGGTTGCGGATGCCGACGCGGCCGTTGTCCCTGCGATACCCTTGGAATTTTTGTTCGTTCATGCCGTCCACCTCTTCGATTTCAGGTTGTGGGTGTGCACGTGATCGCCGCGCCGGATGCTCTGGCTGGCCGCGCCGATGGGGCAATTGTACTTGATCACCGTGCCGCCCTGCTTGATGTCCGCCAGCGCGATCTTGTGGCCCAGCGGGATGTCGCTGTTGGCCTTCACCTGGACCGCTTCTTCCTTCTCCGTGTTCCAGCCTTCCGCGGTCTGGCCGGCTTTGAGATCCACGACAGCGACGCCGACGGAGTCGTCCTTGCCGTGCGCTAGGAAATGAACCATGCGATGCGCCTCCTTTTCCTCGATGGGGTCGGCGCGCGCTCCGCTCGAAGACGGAACCCGCCACCTCGATCGTTTGGATGATCTGTTGTAAGTCCTATAGCTCCTATAAGTCCTATGCGGGCGAGTCAAGGCCAAATTTACGTTTCCGAGTTTTTGCCATTGACACCCTGTCGCCTCTTCCTATACAGCTCGGAGGCGACGGGAACGCGACTATGGCCGAACTGAACACTGCCCGAATCCACGAAAAACTCAAGGCCAAGAAGAATCTCCTCCTCCATCGCATCCGCCGCGCGGGGCGCGCCGGGCGCTTGGAGTTGGCCCGCCGGCTGCGCATCAGCAACACGCGCGTGTGCGAGATGGTCCAGGAGATGCTCGATGAGAAACTGCTCATCGAAGACTTCCCGGGCAAGGACCGCCGCGGGCGCCTGCCGGTGCCGGTGGAACTGAACCCCAAGCACGGCCACCTCGTCGGCTTCGACATGGAAGCCAAGCGATTGCGCCTGACGATCGTCGATTTCCAAGGCGCCGTCGTCTGGCAGACGCACAAGCCGTTCGTCGCGCCGGGCGAGCGGGGGAAACTGGTCGCCGCGCTGCTGGATTATATCGAGTCGAACGTCGCCTCCGTGCGCAACCGGTTCGAGCCGCTGTTGGGGATCGGCCTGGCCGCCGCGGGCGTGGTCGACGCGCAAGCCGGCGTGATCCTGCACTACGACCTGATCCCGGCGGCGCGCGACATTCCGTTGCGCGACCTGGCCAGCGCCAGCCTCGGCCTGCCCGCCGTCCTGGAGAACAACATCCGCATGCTGACGCTGGGCGAGTGGATGGGGGGCGCCGGACGCCAACTGTCGAGTTTCGTGTGCGTGGCCGTGCGCAGCGGCCTGGCCTGCGGCATCGTCATGAACGGCCGCCTGTTCGTGGGCAGCCACGGGTTCGCTGGCGAGGTCGGCTATATGCCGCTGCCCACCGCCGGGTCGCCCGCGCGCTGGAAGACGCTGAACGCGACGGTCTCCGAACAAGCGCTGGGCGTGAACGCGGAGGCGGCGGATTTTCGGCTGCCGGAGGCCGTGGCGCGCCACGCCGGCGAATTGCTGGGGAGCCAGTTGGCCTCCATCGCGATCGTGCTCGATCCCGAGGCGATCTTGCTCGCCGGCGGCTTGCTCCATCCCGACGGCCCGCTGTGGGGGCCGGCGGAAAGCGCGTTCCATCGGTTCGTGTTCCCCGAGATCGGCAAGAGGGTCCCGTTGGTGGCCGCGGCGCTGGGGCCGTTCGGCGCGGCCATCGGCGCCACCCATCGATGTTTCGAGATGCTGTACCCCGTGGAGACGGGGGCGCATTGAGAATGACGAATGCGGAATGTGGAATGCGGAGTAAAGAGTTCGGAGTTCAGCGTTCGGAGTGCGGAGTTCTTAGTACGCCTCAACACGGGAAAGGAGTCAAAATCGCATTTTGGCCTCTTGCATTTCCCGATCCAGTTGGCGGGCTCTTTGCTCAGCCGGGCTTCAGCCGGCTCCTCTTTGCACCCGGCTTCAGCCGGGGTGGGGGCGGGAGGACAACCGACTCCCAGGGCGCTTTAGCGTCGCTTCCCGAACGAGGCTTCAGCCATTCAAACCTAGGGAGTTTCGCTGCATGGCTGAAGCCTCGTTCGAGAAGCCGCGCTGAAGCGCGCTATGCACGGGTTTCATTCGGCCTTGTCCACCCCGGCTGAAGCCGGGTGCAAAGAGGAGCCGGCTAAAGCCCGGCTGAGAAAAACAGACTCTTCCGCCGCGGGTCAACCATGGATTGCCAATGCCCAATGTTGACCCTTCTGTTGAGTTGAGGTGCACTCAAGAGCACTTGCTGGACAAGAGGTGAGGAGACCATGGAGAAGGGGCGACGCTGCGCATACTGTGGCGGTCCAGCATCCACACGGGATCACGTCGTTCCGAGGGCCTTGTACCCTCGCTCGAAGGCGAAGTCTCGCATCCGGCGAATCACGGTCGACGCATGCAAAGCATGCAACGAGAGCTTTACCGATGATGAGGCTCACTTCCGGAACGTGTTATCGATCTCCGGCGAGACAAATCAAGCGGTCCGGGACCTCTGGGAAGGAGAGATCCGTCGCAGTTTCACTTATGAGGATGGTCACAGGCGGATTCGCGACCTAGTTGCTCAGATGGTCTCCATTCAGACGCCCCAGGGCGAGCGCCATATGGTCTATCCCGGCCGGGATGAGCGCGTCATGCGAATTGTGCGCAAGGTTGTTCGGGGGCTCTGCCACCACCACAAACTTCTGTCGCCCGTATCCGATGCTCAGGTCTGGGCTGATGTTGAGCGCCACGTGATACAGCGAGAGTTCCTCGATGAGTTGGAATTTGCGCATGCTGAGGAGGATGTTCTGCAGTATCGCTTCGGCGTCATTGATGACCAAGACATCCATTCGTTCTGGCGGCTGTGCTTTTTCGAGCGGACTCTCTTCCAATGTATTGTGTTTCGCTCCCTGGAGGCGCGTAGTCGCGTGGAAGCCTCTGGCAGGGAGGGGGAAGCAAGCGAACCATAAAATGCCGGGGACGAAGCAGGCGCGAACGTTAGGACCTTACAGCCGATCTCGCTATTCCAGATTTCGGGTTGGTGAACGGATCTTCGCGGTCTGTACGCAACCTGGACGTAGCGGCGGGACAGACTGGTAGCCTCTAAATTGGAACCTGGAACGTGGAACCATCTCGAAAGGAGAGTACTATGCCACTGACAACCACAAAGGAAATGGTACAGAAGGCTTACAAAGAGCATTACGCCGTCGCGGCGATGAACACCAACGGCGGCAACTACGACATCATGCGGGCGATTCTGGAGACCGCCGAGGAGATGAAGGCGCCGGTCATCCTGAATTGCTACACGGTCAACGCCCAGTACCAAGGCTTCGAGCACATCGCCATCAGCGCCACGCGCCTGATCCGGGAATTCGCCCCGAGCATTCCGGCGGCGCTTCACCTCGATCACGGCAAGACCTTCGGCGACGTCGTGCGGGCGTTGCGCGCCGGGTTCACCTCGGTCATGTACGACGGCTCCAGCCTGCCCGTGGAAGAGAACGTCGCCATCAGCCGCCAGGTGGTCGAAGCGGCGCACGCCTGCGGCGTGCCCGTCGAAGCCGAACTCGGCCAGTTGCTTCAGGGCCAGAGCGACCCGGACAACCCGGCGATCGTGCAGGTCGAGGACGTCAAGAAATACACCGCCGGGGTCGAAGTCGACATGCTGGCCATCGCCATCGGCAACTCGCACGGCTATTACAAGGGCATCCCGAAGATCAACATCCAGCGCCTGAAGGAAGTGCGCGCGGTGACTCGCATCCCGCTCGTCCTGCACGGCTGCACCGGCATGCCCGAAGAGGTCGTGCGCGAGTGCATCAGCCTGGGCATGGGCAAGATCAACTTCGGCACCATGCTGCGCAACAATTACTTGAAGTACTACAAGGACGCGATCGAGAACACCGATCACCAGGGCCACCCGTGGCGGGTCATGCAAGTCGCCAAGGACAAGCTGAAGAAGGACGTGGCCTGGATTCTCGGCCTGACCGGCTCGGCGGGGAAGGCGTGACGACGCTCAGTTCGGAGTGCGGAGTGCGGGGTCCGGAGTGCGGAATGAGCGACAAAGACCGCAAGGACGACAAGGACATCAAGGACGCAAAGGACACGAAGAAGAGGCTGGCTTCCTGAGTCCATTTCGTCCATTTCGTCCACTATGTCCACTTCGTCCATTTCGTCCTTGAGGTCGCTTTGGTCTTTCAGAAAAGGCAAACTTCGATGTCAAAGATCAAAGGCGCCCTGGTCGTCGTGCAAGGCGGCGGGCCGACGCAGGTCATCAACGCCAGTCTGTACGGCGTGGTCAAGGAAGCGCTCGGCCGACTGGACGACTCTGCCGAGATTCTGGGCGCGCGCCATGGGATCATGGGCGTGCTCAACCGGCAATGGTGGGATCTGCGCCGTCAGCCCGAGGCCCTGTGGGAAGAAATCCGCCTCTCTCCCGGCTCGGCCCTCGGCTCCTCGCGCAAGATGCTCAACGCCGAAGAGGCCGACGAAGCCGTCCGCATTCTGAACGAGAAGGCCGTGCGCTATCTCGCCTGCATTGGCGGCAACGACTCGATGGACACGGCCAACAAACTGGCCGCCGCGGCCGCGGAGATGGATTACGACCTGCAAACCGCCGGCATCCCCAAGACCATCGACAACGACCTGCCCCACACCGACCACTGCCCGGGCTTCGGCAGCGCCGCCCGCTACATCGCCCAGTCGGCCATCGACCTGGGGACCGACGTCGGCACGCTCCCCACGCCCATCTCGATTATGGAAGTCATGGGCCGCAACGCCGGCTGGCTGACGGCGGCGACGATGGCCGCCCGCCAACGCGAGGACGACGCGCCGCACCTGATCTACGTGCCCGAAACGCCGCTGGAGGCCGGGCGCTTCCTCGATGACATCCAAGCGGTTTACACGCGCCAGGGCTGGGTGGTCGCGGCGGTCTCCGAGGGCCTGAAGGACGAAAAGGGCAAAGCCTGGAGCGTGCCGCGGTCGGCGGCGGCGGCCGACGAGTTCGGCCACGTGCTTCCGGGCGACGTGGCCACCACGCTGGCGGGACTCGTCTCTGAGAAACTCAAACTGCGGGCGCGGAGCGAAAAGCCGGGGCTGCTCGGGCGGTCGTCGAGATTGCTGGCCTCCGAGGTCGACCGGCGCGAGGCGGAACAGGTCGGGCGCTTCGGCTTGGCCTGGATGCTGGACGGCCACTCGAGCTTCATGGCGGCGATCCGGCGCGAGTCCGACTCCCCTTATCAGGTCAGTTATTTTGCGGTTCCGTTGCGTGAAGTGGCCAACGTCGAGCGCACCCTGCCGCTGGACTATCTGACGCCGGAGCGCAACCAGGTTCGGGAGACGTTTCGCGCCTACGTCGAGCCGCTGATCGGCGGGGCGCTCATTCGCCACGCGCGGCTGCGGGATGGAGTGGCGCAGGCTTTCCAGCCTGTGATTTCTTGCGCGTCCTGAAATCTGAACACTCACAAGCTGGAAAGCCTGCGCCACTCAAGCATTTTTTCCCTACGTGTCTTCTTTCGCCTCCCACAAATGCTGGCGCGTTTCGGCGACCACCACGCCGCTCAACAGCAGGAGCGAGATCAGGTTGGGGATCGCCATCAGCGCGTTGGCGATGTCGGAGAAACTCCACACCGCGCTCAGCTTCGACACCGAGCCGACCATCACCGCCGCCACCCACAGGATGCGATACGGGAAGATCGACCTCGTGCCGAACAGATACTCGCACGCCTTCTCGCCGTAGTAGGACCAGCCGAGGATCGTCGAGAAGACAAAGGTCAGCAGCCCCACGCTCAGGATGACGCTGCCCACTCCGCCCGGAATCGCCACGAACGCGGCGTGAGTCAGCTTCGCCCCATTCAGCCCCTGCAGCCAGGCGCCGCTGTTCACGATCACCAGCCCGGTCATCAGGCAAACCACCACCGTGTCCCAGAACGTGCCCGTCGAGGAGACCAGCGCCTGGCGCACGGGGGTTTTCGTCTGCGCCGCGGCGGCCACGATGGGGGCGCTGCCCAGGCCCGATTCGTTGGAGAACAGGCCGCGCGCCACGCCGTAGCGCATCGCTTGCATGATCGACGCCCCGATGAAGCCGCCGGCCGCCGCCTGGCCGGTGAACGCGCTCCGGCAAATCAGCGCGATGGTGTGCGGGACCGTCCGCCACCCGATGGCCAGCAGAATCAGGCAGCCGCTCACGTAGAAAATGGCCATGAACGGCACCAGCCCCTCGGACACCCGCGCGATCGAGCGAATGCCGCCGAGGATGACGATGGCGGTCAGGATCGCCATGACCGTCCCGCTCATCCACGGCTGAACATGGCCGTTGGTGGTGTTCGCCAGCATTTGCGAAATGGAGTTGGCCTGGGTCATGCAGCCGATGCCAAACGCGGCCACCGCCGTCAGCGCGGCGAAGACGACGCCCAGCCACTTGGCGCCCAGGCCGCGCTCCAGCACGTACATCGGCCCGCCGGCCATCTGCCCCTTCTCGTTCGTGATGCGGTATTTGACCGACAGGACCGCCTCCGAGTACTTGGTGGCGATGCCGAAGACGCCGGTCAGCCACATCCACAGCACCGCCCCCGGCCCGCCGGCGGCGATGGCGGTGGAGACCCCGACGATGTTCCCCGTGCCGATGGTGGCCGCCAGGGCCGTGGTCAGCGCCCCGAAGTGGCTGATGTCGCCCTCGCCCTCGCGTTTGCGCTGGAGGGACAGGCGGATCGCCTTGCCCAGGTAGCGCTGGATGATGCGCAGGCGGAACGTCAGGAACAAATGCGTTCCGCACAGGAGCGCCAGCATCCAGGGGCCCCAGGCATAGCCGCTGATCCAGTCCAACCTCGCTGCCAACAGATCGTTCCAACGCGCCAGAGTCTCCACGGGGTTCGTCTCCTCTTGGGGGGCTTGTCCTGCATAAGTCCTATACGTCTTATGGGTCCTATAGGTTTTCCAGGTCGCGCTGAAAATCCGGATAGTCCTCGCGCCTCAACCGCATCCGTTTGACGTGCGCCCACAGTTCCGCGTGGTCGAAGGCCAGGGGCAGCGAATCCATCTCCTCGGCCTTCGCCCATCGAATCGCCGACGTCTCGTCGAGCGCCTCGGCCTCGACGCGATCGACCTCGGCGTAGAAGCCGACGTCGATCACGTGGTCGCGCGGGTCGCGGTCCGGGCGCGAGCGGATGTCGACGAGTTGCAGTCGCTCCCTGGCGACGCGCGCGCCGGTTTCCTCGCGCAATTCGCGCGCCGCGGCTTCATAAATATCCTCGCGGCCCGCCTGGATGAACCCGCCGGGGAAGCAATAGCAGCCGGCGTATGGCGCCCTCTCGCGCAGAGCGAGCAAGAAGGCCTCGCGCTCGCGGTCGAAGAGCGCGACGGTGGCCGCCAGCGCCGGATGAAGGAACTCGTAGCAATAGAGCGGAGCGCCCCCCGCGCGCCGCAGCCGATACAGGACCGCCCGCGGCAGGCCCTCGGCCGGGTCGATCCGCTCCAGGTGAAACGCCTCGTCCGCCATGCCGCCGCCCGCCTTTCCCGACTCGATGCGCGCGTCATTTTGCCCATGACGTTTCGAAAAACGCCACGGCATTTTGCCCGATCCGGCGGGCCGAATCTCCTGGCCGCCGTCTTCCGGCGCCGGACCAATCGCGCCAGCCAAACTCACCCCTCAGTCTGCGGAGTCTCTTAAGCGACAATCGAACGGAGAAGCCGTCCATTCGGA
This sequence comes from Candidatus Sumerlaeota bacterium, assembly GCA_026398515.1. GTDB lineage: Bacteria > Sumerlaeota > Sumerlaeia > JAPLSS01 > JAPLSS01 > JAPLSS01. The sequence continues at coordinate 17,167 of JAPLSS010000118.1, forward strand.
CGGGCCGGGGAACGTCGGCGCCTCGCGGCGCACGTATTTTCTTGACGCAAACCGTTCCATGCGGTAACGTATAGGATTGGCTACTTAGTTGAAGCCTGTCAGCGTTCGACACGGCATTCTTTCCCTCAATCCGGACCCCGTGAGGAGGTGAAGTTGCGAGGCGGTCCGCCATGCGTTTTTTTGCCACGTGGTTGGGGCGCGTTCGCGGCGCCCCTGAGCTTTCGGCTCTCGAACACGCGTTGAGCCTGTTCTGCGGCCCTTGGGGCCCTGAGATGAGCACCGTCAAGGGGGGCTTGAATGAAGCGACTTCATCCGATTTATCACTGCAGCTCCAACCAACCGGGTTCGCGCACCGACATCGAACGGCTGTTGCCAATCTCCCCCGATGACGTCGACCCCGAAGACCTGATCGACACCCTGTCCGAGCCCCCGCACTTCCTGGAACGCCTGGCGCCGGTGCGCACCCAGATCGGCGAGGAGGTCATCCGCGGCAAGAACTGGACGGACCTGATGATCCGCACGTACCGGGTCTACGGGCGGATGTGGAGCCGTCTGATGGTGTTTCTGCACGCCACGCTGCGCGAGAGTTTTCAGGAGAAGGGCATGGTGCCCTTTCTCTCCCTGTGCATCGATCCCGACACGCTGCACCGCATCATTGAAAACGACTACGAGGCGGGCGAGAACACCTACGGCAGCCTGATGCAGCTGTTCAGCCAGGGCGCGCTGTCGCCGTGCGCCACGGCCCCATTCGGATTGCTTTTGCCTCTGTTGGATTCCGACTTCGATCGGCGTCTGGCGATTCGCGCGGGGCTGAGGTTCTACCACCGCATCGTCCGGCGCTACTACGAGCACGTGTCCCATGTCCACGACGAGCACGAGTTCGTCCTGCTGTTCTGGCTGCCCGAAGGGGCGTACAGCAAGGAGACGTTGGACATCTTGTACGAGGAGTTCATGGCTTACGCGCGCGAGAAGGGCTACCGCTCGCCGCACCTGGCGCTGCTGGTGGACAACGTGCAGGTGGCGAACCGCGACAACGACGTGTTGATGAAATCATGGAACGTGTTGGCTTCGAACAACGGCCGCAACGGCTCGGTTTCCGTCGTCTGCCGCGACAAGGCGTTCAGCGACTGGGTCAGCTATTCCACCCCCTCGGTCAAGAAACTGCTCGACCGCACGATCGCCAAGATGGACAGCGATCTGAACGCGCGGAACGTGAGCTACTGCTGGAGCCACTTCGAGGACCTGGAGGCGCTGAGCCTGTCGCCGAAGTCGGCGGGGAACTTCGAACAGAAGATTCTGAAGCTGACGGAACTGGGCTACATGTCCGTGGCGCCGGACGTCTACGTGCGCCGCAAGCTCAATGGGAAGTTCGGCCGCGCCCCGCATGAACCGCAGTCGGTGAGCCTTCTCGACGGCACCGCCGGCGGCGGCTGGAGCGAGGAGTCGTTCACACTGTCGCGCTGGCAGGGCGTCGTGTCAAACAACGGCGGCGGGCCGAAAGTGGAGCCTCCCCGGCCGTTCGTGCGCTTCACGCGCGACGGCGAGGTCCAGGAGTCGGGCAGCCAATGCTGGAAGATCGCCTGGAACGAAGCGCGCCGCCGCGTGTTCCAATGGATTCGCGGCAACCCGCGGACGCTCAAGGGCGGCGTGCTGGAGGTTCTCTCCTCGCTCATCCCGGCCCAGCGGACCCTGGAGATCCGGCAACGCAACGTCGAAGCCTTCCTCGCCGATTACGCCTACGTGTATTGGCGCGAACACTTCATCCAGCACGACCTGTCGGAGGCGGACATCAACCTGTCGGAACTGACGCGCCACGCGCTGTTCAAGGGCTCGCGGCGCAAGCCGACGGCCAAGGAATGCGCGATCGCCGGCACCGCCGCGCAGGCCTATTACTTCGCCCTCGACGCCCACAAGGCCGCCGACACGCGCCAGGCGAATTTCGATCAGCGCGCGCTGTATCAGAACGCTGTCATGCTCACCCTGGCGCTGTGCAACCTGATGTACGCCTACCGCTGGACCCGCAGGAGAAGCCTCGAGGCGGCCACCCTGAAACTGCTGCGCGAGGAACTCATCGATTTCGGAAAGGCGTACCGGCGCTTCCGCCTGTTCCAGTACGGCGTGACGGAAAAGGAGTGGCAGGCGGCCACCGCCTCGCACATCGAGGACAGCAAAGACAACTGCGTGACGCGCGCCGCACGGCGCACGGCCGCCCGCCATCTGCGGCCGCTGGGCTATCGCCGCGAATTCACGCGCGCCGACGAGACGTTGACCACCAACGTCGGCCACATCTGGAATTCGGAAGTGCACAACCTCAACTACTGGTGGGAGAACCACCTCTTCTGCGGGATGCGGGAGGAATGAGGACGCTCGGCGAAGTGGAACAGGGGAGGCTCCCGCGCCCCGCGGCGCGGGAGCCTCTTCGTTATCGACCTGAAGGACTCAGGGGACTTGCAGGTCCTTTGGGTCCCTTGAGTCCTTAAGGTCCTTTAAGTCCTTTGCACGCGCACGAGAACCGCAAAGCCAACCATGCGCAACCTCCTGCTGACTCTTCAATACGGCGGCGAACGCTATTGCGGTTGGCAGCGCCAGCCCGGCGGCCTGTCCGTCCAGCAGGCGGTGGAAGAGGCGCTCGAACCGATCAACGGCGGCCCCGTGCGCCTGCACGCCGCCGGGCGCACCGACGCGGGCGTGCATGCCGAAGGACAGACGGCCAACTTCCGAACCGAGTCCTCGCATTCGCCGCGGGCGTTCCTGCGCGCGGGCAACGCGCGCCTGCCCGAAGACATCGCCATTGTCGCCGCCGTGGAAGTCCCCCTGGAGTTCGACGCCCGGCGCGACGCCCGCGTGCGCTGGTATCGCTATCGCGTCTTCACCGCCCCGGTTCGGCCCGTTTTCCGCCGCGAGCAGTTGTTTCATTGTCATTGGCGGCTGGACGAGGAGCGCGGCCAGAAGGCGCTGGCCGTGTTTCGCGGACGGCGCGACTTCGCCGGCATGCGCAGCGCCCAGTGCTCGGCCAAACGAACCATGCTGGATTTGGAGTGCTCGCTCACGGTCACGCCTGCGCGCTGGACGTTTGATTTCCAATCGCGCTCCTTCCTGCACAACATGGTCCGCATTCTCGTCGGCGCGGTTCTCGAAGCCGCGCGCGGCCGCATCGGCGTCGAGGAATTGGAGGCCATTCTGCGTTCCCGACGGCGCGACTCGCGCATCCCCACGGCCCCGGCGCGCGGCCTGACGCTGATGGCCATAGGCTATCCGCCCGAGAAAGTCGTCGGCGCGTGGATTATCCCCATCCGCCCCGAGGTCTGGTGAACAGCCGCGTGGGCCGGCCGGACGGGGTGGACAGTGTGGACGGGGTGGACGCAATGGACGGGGTGGACGCAATGGACGGAATGGATGGGTTGGTCCACCCCGTCCACCCCGTCCACCCCCTCTCCAGGCCCCGAAACCGTAGCTCCGGCGCCCCGCGCGATGCACGCAATCGTTGACGCCCGCCTCCCTCCACCGGCACACTGCCCGAACCACCGCGCCACGGCCGAGCCGAGTCGACCATGGAAAAAGTCGTTCTCGTTCTTCCCGCCTACAATGAAGCCAAGGGGATTCGGCCCTTGCTCGAGGCCGTCGACCGCGTGCTCGCCTCGCTGCAGGGCGGCGCGGAGATCGTGCTGGTCGACGATGGCTCGGAGGATGGAACGGCGGAAGCGGCTCGGTCGGTCGCGTTGAAGACTCCGCTCACCATTGCCGTCCACCCTGAGAACCGCGGACTGGGGCCGGCCATCATCACCGGCCTGGGCGAGGCGCTGCGCCGGGCGCGCGACGACCGCGATCTGATCGTCTGCATGGACAGCGACAACACGCACCCGCCCGAGACCATTCCCCAAATGCTTCGCCGCGCGCGCGACGGGGCGGACCTGGTGATCGCCTCGCGCTATCGGCGCGGCAGCCGCCAAGTGGGCGTGCCCGCGTGGAGAAGGCTCCTCAGCTACAGCGCGCGCTGGCTGTTCTGGTGGCGGCTGCGCCTGCCTGGCGTGCGCGACTACACCAGCGGTTTTCGCGCCTATCGCGCCGGGCTGCTGCGCCGCGGATTCGAGCGCTATGGCGGGCGGCTGATCGAGCGCTCCGGCTTCGCCTGCACCGACGAATTGCTGGTCAAACTCGCCGCCTTCGGCCCGCGAATCGCCGAAACCCCGTTCATCCTGCGCTACGACCGGAAAATCGGCCGCAGCAAGATCGCCCTGTGGCGCACGATCCGCGAAACGCTGAAGATGCTCTGGAGCTACCAACGCTGAGTGAGTGGCGTAGGCTTTCCAGCCTGCGCAGGCCTGGCATGGCGGAAACGGCAAAGAGCGCAGGCTGGAACGCTTACGCCACGAA
>JAPLSS010000593.1 GCA_026398515.1 Candidatus Sumerlaeota bacterium
GGCGACAAAGCCGACGAACAGCGCCACGGCGCCCAGCGTCGCGCCCGCCACGCCCAGCTGGGCCAGCGCCACGAGGGTGAAGAGAATGCTGGCCACGCGAATCGGCCCGCTCCAGGCCATCGTCCGCGTCTGGCGTTGCGCCACGGACACGCCCTGCATGTAGCCGCGCGCCGCGACGACGAACGGGAAGAAGCAGAAGACCAACAGCGCCTGGCGGCACGGGGCGACGAGCGACTCCTCCACGCCCATGATGCGGCGCAAGAGGAACTCCGAGACGGGCGTGCCATATAAAACCAGGGTCAGGACAAAGACCGCGGTCGACGAGTAAGCCGCGAATCGCCGAATGGCCGAACGGCTTCCCGTCTCGCCATGAAACGCCGGATGGAGCACGCGGATTTCATTCAGCCACCCATAGGTCAGGTTCGACAGGGGAAAGGCGATCGCCAGCGCGGCCAGGCCCGTCTTGGCGTCGGCCAGCGATCCGATGAAGGCGTTGATGACGGGGCGGCTGATGGCCATCATGATATTGGTGATGAAGAGGGGATATTGGAACCGCAGCAGAGGCCCGAAGGCGAGCGGCGGCGCTTCATCCTCGGGCAACCGCGGCCAGACGACTCGAATCGTGACCGCCAGAAACAACAGCGCGCGCGTCAGTCCGAAGATATAGAACGCGATCACCGGGAGGAGCAACGGGCGCCGCTGAATGATGTCCACCCGCGCCAACGACAACGCGCCAAGGATCGACAACACTTGGGCGCACATCACGATGGCGAAGACATAGTGAGTCTTGCGCGCCCGAATCAGCGCTCCCCGCGCCATGCTCGCGATGGCTTCGATCAGAGGAACGAGGGCCAGGGCGAAGACGATGAACGCCGCCCGCGAGGCCGTCGCCTCGTCGGGCGAACGCTGCAAGGTGATGAAGACGAGCCGGCGAAGTCCAGGGATGCCGGCCACGGCAAGCGCCACGACGAACAGGGCCAGTCCGAGGCCGACGCCGAATCGAAACACGCCGCGGAACGACCGGCGATGCCGCCCCAGCGCCAGGACCATTTGGTCGAGGTGCATGCACGGGCTCCACAGCAGCATCACCAGCCAATATCCGATGCCGAAGCCCGCCAGTTCGTCGGTGGCCGTCTGGACACGCGCCAGCAGGGCGTTGACGACGTTCTGCGAGGCGCCCATCAGGAGCGTCACGAGCGCCAGCGGAACGATCATCGCCCAGATGTCGCGCTGGCGGACGAGAGCTCGTTCTCGGGATAGGCTTTCGGGTGACGAGGCCATTCGCCGTTCTTGTCGCGCCGCGGCGGGTGTGTGTCCAGCCTGGATTTCCGGCCAGTCTAACGGGAAGGGCCGGCGCTTCGATCAAGGTCATTGCGTTGAACGCGAGACTGAGGCGAGGATTTGACCAGAGGCGTTCCCTGGGAGCGCCAAGGCCCTCGTCGGCTGGAGCGCATCGGATTGTGATGGTTTGCCGACGAGAACGCCGGCGCTCCCACCGACCGCAATTGTCCCGATTTGATCGCCGTCGCCCAACCCAAGGAGGCGTTGACCCCATGCGCTCCATCGCCATTCTGTCCGCCGTTCTCGCCTTTTTCCTGTCGTTCCACCTCGGCCTTTGCGCCGCGGGAGATGGCGATGGCCCCGCGGAATCCGACCTTGTCGCCTTGCGGGACGGGTTCGACGCCCGGCGCGACGCGATGCTGCAATCGCAGATCGACGATCCCTATCCCGAAGCCAAGGAGTCGACCGACGGCAAGAGCCAGATGAACCTGTACGTCTGGCACTACCTGGATTTCGCGCTGGCCGCGCTGTATCGCAACCAGCGCGTCCCCGAAGCCAACGACGCCGTCCTGAAGGCCTGCGAGCACTACAAGCGCGACCGCCAGGAGATGCTGAGCTCGAAAGGCTTCTACTGGTCGGGCAACTTGTTCCTGCGCGTCTATGAGCTCTTCCACGGCGGCAGTCGGTTCTTTCCAGGCCGTCTGCGCCCGGACGTGGAGAAAGAGATGCTGGAGCGGATGTGGGATTGGGGCAGGACGAGAGCGCGCGTGGAGGAGGCGAAGATCGACGAATCGCAAACGTGGCGCTACTGGGGTTCCGAGAACCACGACGCCATGCGCAAGTCGACGGCGTGGGGAGTCGCTCAGATCCTCAAGGACAACGCGCCCTATAACACGTACGTCTACGATGACGGGACCATCGCGCAGGAGCAGTGCGACGCGTGGACCGCCTACTTCAACGAGTATCTCCGCGAGCGGGCAAAGAAGGGGTTGCTGCAAGAGATCGGCTCTCCCACTTACGCGAAATACACAATACAGGGCTGGTATAACTTCGCGGATTTCGCGCACGACCCGACGCTGCGGCGGCGCGCGAGCCAGTTGCTCAACCTCTACTGGACCGTCTGGGCGGAGGACCAGATCGACGGCGTGTGCGGCGGCGGCAAGGCGCGGTATTACCAACCGTCCTCGCGCGCGACGGACGACGCCATGTATAGCGCCGGATGGTATTACCTAAACATCGGCCGAAGTCTGAGTCAGCATCCCGGCCTCATGTGCCTGGCTACCAGCGCCTATCGGATGCCGCTGCTCACGATGGACCTCGCGCTGGACGTCGAGGGGCGCGGCTCCTACGAATCCACCGAGCGCCGAATGGGACTGGCGAAGACCCGGAAGGGCGAAGCCGACTTCGAGGAGTTGCGAACGGACACCGGCGGGATCGTCCGCTACACCTGGCATACGCCGGAATTTGTCATGGGAACGCTGATGGTCGAGGCGCGGCCGTTGGAGGATTGGCGGGCCGGAAGCGCGCAGAACCGCTGGGGGGGCGTGATCTTCCGCGGCCATCCCGACGCGCGCCTCTACCCCCAGTGCGAGGGGCTCGGGAATGGCAAGACTTACAACCAGCAATGGTCCGTTCAGAAGAAGGGCGCCCTGATCGCGCAGAAACTCACGGGCAAGGGAATGAGCAAACAGGCCGGCGCCATGCGGGTCTGGTTCTCGGCGCCGGGCTTGTCCAATCGCGTGGAGGAGAGCGGGTGGGTCTTCGTCGAGGCGCCGGGAGCGTGGGCGGCGGCGCGGCCCGTCGCGGGCGGCTATGAGTGGGAAGAGGGAGGCGACAAGAGTCGCGGCCAATGGCTGCGCTGCCTCGACGACACGACGCCGGTGATCCTCCAGGTGGCGCGCAAAGGCGATTTCGCCGACTACAAGGCGTTCCGCGCCGCCGTTCTCGCCGCGCCGTTGGCGTATCAGAATCATCTCCTCACGTACATGAGCCTGGAGGGAGACCGACTCACCCTCCATGCCGATTATAGCGCGCCGCCGGAGATCAACGGAGCGCCCGTCGACTACGCCCCGCCGAAAACCTTCGACAGCCCGTTCATTCAAGAAGATTGGAACAGCGGGGTTGTCACCTTATCGAAGGGCGCACGGACGCTCACGCTCGATTTCAACTCTATTGAACCGGAACCACGGGGGATGTGAGATACTGCAAGTTGTTGGTGAATTCTTTTCCGACGAAGGCGGCGAAGGTGACTTTGGCCAGTTTCGGGTCGTTGGGAATGGCCAGGTCGATTTCCGCATCGCCCTTCCCCTGGATCTTCACGATCTTGCGATCCAACTTCGCCCCGCCATCGCTCTTGACCGTCACCTGAAGCGTCTGCTCGCCCAGCTCGTCGGGGATCGTGTAATGGATGACCACCTTGGCCGTTCCAGAGCGGGGCGCGCTCGTGGGAACGTCCCAGGTGAAGAGGTCGCCGCCCTTCTGCTTCTTGCCGGCCTTGGCCGCGCCTTCGGCTTTCGCCGGGCCGCCGGCCTTCGCCGCTCCCTTGGCGCCGGCTTTGGTCTTCGCGGGCTTCCCGACTCCGCTTTGCTTGCGCTCCTTGGACCCTTGCTCGACGCCGGTCATGTACGCCTCCAGGGCGGCGGGATTTGCGCGGCTGCGGAAGGCTTCGAGACAGGGATCGGCGGTCTTGACCATGGATTCGTCCAGGGCCTTTCGGAGCCGCTCGATTTCCGGCTGCAGCGCGGGATCGTCGATCAGGTTGTGAAGATTGTCGGGGTCTTTCTCCACGTCGTACATTTCTTCGGGGACGCGATAGTCGAAGAAATGGAGCCGTTCGGCGATTGCGGGATCCGACGCCGACTTCGCCACCATCGCGTGGTAGGTCTGCGTCCCCTGGGTGGCCGTGTAGAAGCGCCGCTGGCCGTCGGCCCAGGCGTTGAAGATGTAGAGATACTTGCGCGTTTGCACGGCGCGCATGGGGTTGCGATGGCCGCCGGAGTTCTCGTTGTATTCCTTGAACACCATGTCGCGGCCGTCCTGCTCCTGGCCGCGCAGGAGCGGGGCGAAGGAGCGGCCCTGCATCTCGGGCGGAACGGCGAGGCCCACGATGTCCAGCACCGTCGGCGCGAAATCGATGGTTGAGATCATGTGGGTGGAATCGACCGTGCCCGGCTTGACCACGCCCGGCCAACGCGCCATCCACGGCGTGTGAGTGCTGGCCTGGTACAGGCAGGTCTTGGCGAAGGGGAAGGGCATGCCGTTGTCGGAAAGGAAGAGGACGACCGTGGTGTTCGCCTCGCCGGACTCGTCCAGGGCCCGGAGCGTGGCGCCCACCTGGTCGTCGCCCCGGCGAACGCTGTCGTAGTATTGCTTCAGCTCCAGCCGGCTTTCGGGCAGGTCGGGCAGGTAGCCGGGCATCGGAATGGATTCCAACGGAAAGAGTTTCGACGGCGCAAAGTTGTCGTAACCGGCCTTTTTCGATTTCTCGCTGCCGTAGTGGGGCATGTGGGGATCGGTAATGTTGATCAGCAGGTAGAAGGGCTTCCCGGCGGCCTTGCTCTGTTCGATGGCCTGCTGCGCGAAGTCGTGATGGTAATCCGCGCTCTTGGCGATCCCCGCCGTTCCCTTGGTCTCGCCGACTAGGTCCCATTCCCACGGGCCGGGGGTGGTGTGGCTGACCTTGCCGATAATGGCGGTGAAATAGCCGGTTTGCTTCATCAGGTCGGGCAGGATCGGGAAGTCGACCTTCACGGGATAGAAGCCTTCGACGCCGCTGGTGTGCGGGTAGCGCCCGGTCTGCATCACGTTGCGCGACGGCTTGCAGTTGGCCACCTGGAGTTGGGCGAAGTCGAAGCGCACGCCCTGCGAGGCCAGGCGGTCCATGTTAGGCGTCGTGTCGGGGAGTTTGCACCCGAAGACGCCGACGGAGTCGCAGTTCATGTCGTCCATGGTGATCAGGAGGACGTTCAGCCGTTGGGCGGCGGGCGCGGACTGCCCCCGCGCCGGCGAGGAGAGGAAGCCGGCCAACGCGGCGGCCAGCGCCATCAGACAAGCGTTCTTCATCATAGGTCCCCTTTCGCGACGCTCGCCGCGCGCTTGAGCGCCTGACCCTTCAGTTGCCACGGCTCGGCTCTCAAGTCACCAGAAATCGTCCTGCCCGCAATCGTCCTGCCTCTAATGGCCCCGCGAACAGGAAACAGGCAGGACGATTCGAGGCAGGACGATTCCCGTTCGCGTTTCCTCGCCAGCCACCGGACGCCCGCCGTCCGAATTGAAAATGCCAAATTGTGCGGGACAGCGTTTGTGACCGTGCCGTGACCCGTAGCGCAGGCGAAGGCGCCGAAACCGTTCAATCCAAACCCGGCAATTAGGGATACCGGATGGTTTTCTACGCGATTTGCGTCGCTATGGAAAATCCTCGAAATGGGGGGCGGACGCAGGGGGAGGTCAGACGCGACCGCGGCCCGATCACCCTCCCTGGACGAGAGAAACCGCCCAGCGCCAGGCCCTCGCCCACAGGCCTTCGCGCGGCCGCGGGCGAGCATAGGCCATTGGGCGCGGCGACCGGGCCGCGCGTTCCGCGTTATGTCCGCCGCCTTCCGCGGCGCCGGTCTCGCCGACCGCCAAGTCGTTCAAATCGGCATAGGAGAGCATATCGGCCTTCTTGCGCAGCGACTGGATGATCTCCGCGCAAATCTGTTCCTTCACCCGCTCCGAGGCGAAGGGGGTGTCGCCGGACTGCAGGCCCCAGGCTTCTTCGAGGCTCGGCTCGACGGGGTTGCCGGCGCTGCCCACGGCGCATTGATTGGCGATGATGTCGGCCAGTTGAATCAGCGAGGCGATCTCGCGCGTCGTCGCGCCGGCCTGCCCCGGGTCGTGGTGCCAGCGCACGCCGTCCAGGATCGTCTGCGGCAGGTTCCACCGCTCCAGCAGGTAGGCGCCGAGCATGGCGTGATCGACACCGAGGATTTCCTGTTCGGCCTGGTCCAGGCGCACGCCTTTGCCGCGCGCGTAATGCAGGCAGCGTTGGAAATCGTCGCTCAGGTTCAGCGCCAGGACCGACTTGCCCACGTCGTGCAAGAGGCCGGCCATTCCCAGTTCGCCGGGCAGGCTGCGCACCAGGAACTCGGGCCGGCCGAAGAACCGCGCCGTCGTGGCGCACGCCCAGGAGTGAATCCAGAACTGTTCGGAGGCGAAGCCGTCGAGCACCGGGATTTTCGCCATCATCGACGACAGAAGGTGGTAGTTGAAGATATTGAGCGCTTCATCGAGGCCGAGCAGGGTGAGGGCATGGCGCACTCCGGTGACCCTGCCGCCCAAGCCGAAGAACGGCGAGTTGGCCACGCGCAACAGGCGCGCGGTCAGCCCCGGATCGCATTCCACGAGGCTGACCACCCGCTGGATGTCCACGCGGTCGATGGGCTGGCGCCCGATGGCCATCAGTTCGGCGCCGGTGGCCGGCATGGCCGGCAGCGCCGCGCCGCGCTGGATGATCCGCTCCAGCGTGCGCCGGGCCGAAGGGTTGTGCTCCTCGACGCCTTGCGGGCGCAGCTTCTCCTGGGTCTCGACGCTTTCGAACATGGTCCTCCGCTCCCCAACCGCAAGTTGGTCGGGAGCGATAGACGCTCTCGGTTTCTCATCGGCGCGTTGGGTTTGCGGACTTTAGGCCTGATTTGTCGACGCATGCGTCGTTTTGCCCGAAAATTGCTTGCCCTGATGCAATGGCTTTGGAATCTTCCACGCCGAGCGGCTGCATCTCAAGGACGCCACCCATCCTCACGCGAAGGACAATGTCATGAAACTCGTGTCCTACCATTACGGAGAGCGCCTGCGCATCGGCGCGGCGTTCGGCGACTGGCTGGTCGACCTGAACCGCGCTTATCGCGAGACGTTGAAGAAAGAGGCCCCGGCGCGCGCCGTCGAGCTGGCGAACTGCTGGATCCCCGGCGACATGACGCGCTTCCTCGAAGGCGGCGAGGAGGCCTGGCGCGCCGCGGAAACCGCCCTGGGATTCGTCGAGGCGCAGGCGGCGGCGACGGACGGTTTGGAGCGCCTGCGCCGGGGCGGCATCGTTCGGGCGATGGCCGAGATCCGCCTGGCGATCCCCGTGCCGCGACCGGGCAAGGTCATTTGCATCGGCAAGAACTACGCGGACCATACCAAGGAGTTGGGCGGTCAGCAGCCGTCGGTCCCGGAGTTGTTCGTGCGCTTCGCCTCGACGCTCGTGGCGCCGGGCGAGCCGATCGTCAAGCCGCGCGAGACCGACCAGTGGGACTACGAAGCGGAACTGGCGGTCATCATCGGGAAGACGGCGCGGCGTGTTCGGCGGGCGCGCGCGCTGGAGCACGTGGCCGGCTATTCGTGCCTGATCGACGTCACCGCCCGCGACTACCAGTCCCGGACGAGCCAATGGACCGCGGGGAAGAACTTCGACCATTCCGGCCCGTTCGGCCCGTGGCTCGTTACGGCGGACGAGGTCGGCGATCCGCAATCGCTGGCCATTCGCCTGACCATCGACGGCGAGACGATGCAGGATTCGAACACGAAACACATGATCTTCCCCGTGGATTTCCTGATCGAGCACATCAGCGAGTTCGTAACGCTCCACCCCGGCGACGTGATCTCCACCGGCACTCCGGCGGGCGTCGGGATGGGACGCAAGCCGCCGCGCTTCCTCAAGCCGGGAGAGACGGTGTGCTGTTCGATCGAGCGGGTGGGCGAACTGATCTGCCCGGTCGTGGGGGAATAAGAGGGCGCGGTTCGTGGCGTAGGCTTGCCCGCCTGCGCTCTGCGTTTTTCCGGTGGCTCTCGGATGCGCAGGCTGGAAAGCTTACGCTACGAACCGCCCCTTCTCGATAACGCATGACGGAAACAAGGACGCAGACACCATGAGTCCCTCACCCACCAAGCGTCTCCTGGAACACTGGCAGGACGAAGGCGAAGCCGCGCTGCTCTATGAGACGCTGGCCGGCCTCGAAAAAGACGAGCGGCGCAAGAAGGTGTTCGCCCGGATGGCCGAGGTCGAGCGGCGCCACCAAAAGGATTTCGCCGACCGCCTCGCCGAGCAGAAGGCGCGCATCG
>JAPLSS010000289.1 GCA_026398515.1 Candidatus Sumerlaeota bacterium
TACTACTTAGCCATTTCTACACCCGCATAGGATAGCGGAATGCTTTCTCGCAAAATGGGCATCTCAGTTCGGGGGCCAAGGCCTGGATCAGTTGACGGCGCACCTCGGGCAAACTGGGGGAAGGCGGCGGCCCGTGCGCGACGCGTTTTTTTTACCCTTCAGCCGCAGATGCTGAAGGAACGCGAAGGCGATCATGGTCATCAGGGCATGGTGATGCAGTCCGATCCAGGTTCGTCCCTCGAAGTGATCCAGCCCCAGTTCCTGTTTCATTTGTTGGTGCGGCTGCTCGCAGGCCCAGCGCCCTTTGATCGAGCGGGCCAGTTCCAAGCGCGCGGCGCCGGCCGGACGATCCGACAGATAATACCGTCGCTCTTCGCGCGACCGTTGCTCGCCGATCAGCCAGGCTTCCTGGCCTGGCAGGCGTCGACCTTGCCCGATCTCCGGCCCGTCGGCCACCCGCACCCGCACCGCGGCAAACCGGCCGCGCAACGGCCCTTTCGTCCCCTGCCGCCACGTCACGGCATGAAAGGCCCGGTTGCCCAGATGGACGATCATCTCCTGCGCCGACACCGCTGGCGTCGACGGCTCGCTATGCTTGCGCGGACGGCCCGTGGCCGCCGGCTTCGGCTTCCCCACCGTGACGTCCGCCGGATAGACCAACTGCACCGACGGCACCCCCACTGTCCACGTCAACTCCCGCTCCGTCAGACCCCGGCGAAACTCGGCGCACATCCCGTAGGCCGCATCCGCCAGCACCTCGCCAAACCGCGCCCCGGCGGCTCGCACCCGGTCGATCTCCTCCAACGCCATCTCCCATTTCGGCTGATGCCGCGCCGGCTCCGGCACGCCGCACTGGCGCCGCCGCTTCTGGTCCGTCTCCCACGACGCCGGCAAGAACAGCCGTAAGCCGACGCACACCGGCGTCTCATACTGCGCCAAGGTCACCGAGACCAAACTCTGGCAGTTGGCCTTCTTCCCCAACTCCCCGCAATACGGTGGCGCCACCCCCACCGAATCCCGCCCCTTCTTCACCAGCGCCGTGTCATCCACCACCAAGCGCGCCTCGGGCCCCCCGACCAACCCGTCGGCCGCCTTCACCAACGCCGCGGCCAACGGCGCCCCATCCCACGGCGAGGCGCACACGAAATGATGCAACTGCTCGCGATCCCCCGGCGCCACCACCCGCGCCATCGGCGAGACGCTCTTGCGACGCGCCGGCCCCACCAGCCCTCTCACATACACCGGCGCCCAGCGACGCTGCGCCTTGTGACGAAACCCTTCCAGAAAGGGCCGGAGCCAGCGCTCCAACTCCCCTTCCCAATCCGGATCCACGGGAGCAGCCATGAGCAGGAACCTTCTCCGGACAGATTGGCACTATCCATCTTGCCTCCTATACCAGAAAAACGCTTCCCCGAACCAGAGAAAAGTGGCCAAGTAGTAGTGGCCAAGTAGTATTTGGGCGTCACTCCAAACTCAAGCCCTGGAGATCGCCGTGCGTATTCGTCCAATCGCCAAGTGGTCTGTTGCAGTGGGTTTCATGTTCGCCGGCTCGCTTTGCATGACCACTGCCGGGCCCGCGCCATCTTCCGCCCCGGCGGCGAAGCGCGCAAAGAGACTTGCCGCCCAAGGAGCCCAAATGACCGACACGCCGAAACCCGCCCAACCCGCCCCGAAGCCGGAACTGCCGGAGGTCCCGCTGAGCGGCCAGGCCGATCCGCCCGCGAACGCCGCGCTAACTCTATGGTATCGCCAACCCGCGCGCCAGTGGCTCGAAGCGCTGCCGCTGGGCAACGGGCGCCTCGGCGCGATGGTCTACGGCGGCGTCGCGCGCGAACGCATCCAACTCAACGAAGACAGTCTGTGGACCGGCCAGCCGATCGCGCGGGCGAATCCCGAAGCGGCGAAATTCCTGCCCGAGGTGCGGCGTCTTCTCTTCGAGGGGAAATACGCTGAAGGCCAGGCGCTGGCGCAGGAGAAGATCCTTGGCCTTCACTTGGACAAGGGTGCGCACACGTATCAGACGCTCGGCGATCTGGAACTGGAATTCCCCGGCGTGACGGAGGCCGCCGACTACCGGCGCGCCCTGGATTTGGACACGGCCATCGCCGCCGTGCGTTATCGTGTGGGCGAGGCGCTTCACACCCGCGAAGTGTTCGCCAGCGCGCCGGATCAAGCCATTGTCGTGCGGCTCGCCTGCGACCGGCCCGGCGGCCTGTCGTTCGTCGCCGGACTCACGCGCCCCGCCGACGCCGAAACCCAATCGGTTGGCGCAAACCATCTCGTGATGAAGGGCCACGCGGGCGGAGGCGTGGGCGTGCGCTACCAGGCGCAACTGACGGTCCTTTCCGAAGGCGGCAAGACGGTCGCCGAGGGCACGCGCCTCCAGGTGGAGAACGCCGACGCGGCGACCCTGCTTCTCGTGGCCGCGACGGACTATTGGGGCAAGGACCCGCATGAGACCTGCGAGAAGCAACTCGCAACCGCCGAGAAGAAGCCGTTCGCGGAATTGCGCGCGGCGCACATCGCGGATCGCCAACCCCTTTCCCGCCGCGTCGGGCTGGACCTCGGCGGAAACGAAGCCGCCGCGCGCCCGACTGACGAGCGGCTCCAGGCGGTGAAAGACGGCGCCGAAGACCCCTCGCTCATCGCGCTCTATTTTCAATATGGCCGCTATCTACTGATGAGTTCCTCGCGCGACGCCCTGCCGGCGAATCTCCAGGGCTTGTGGGCGGACGGTCTGACGCCGCCTTGGAATGCTGATTATCATATCAATATCAACCTGCAAATGAACTACTGGCCCGCCGAGGTTTGCGGCCTGTCGGAGTGCGCCGATCCGCTCTTTCGGTTCATCGACGCGTTGCGCCCGAACGGCCGCGTCACGGCGAAGGAAACCTACCATTGCCGCGGCTGGGTCGCGCACCACACGACCGACGCCTGGCATTTCACCGACGCCATCGGCAACGCGCAATACGGCATGTGGCCGATGGGGGCGGCGTGGTGCTGCCAGCATCTCTGGGAGCACTATCTGTTCACGGGCGACAAGGAGTTCCTCGCCCAACGCGCCTGGCCGGCGATGAAGGAGGCGGCGGAGTTCTGCCTCGACTGGTTGGTCGAAGATCCCAAGACCGGACGCCTTGTCTCCGGCCCATCGACCTCGCCCGAGAACCGGTTCCGCGCGCCCGACGAAAAGGTCGCCAACCTGACCATGGGCACAACCATGGATCAGGAGATCATCTTCGATCTGTTCACCAACTGCATCGACGCGGCGAAGGCGCTTGGGGGGGACGAGGATTTCCGCAAACAACTGGAGCAGGCGCGTTCCCGCCTGGCGCCGCTGCGCATCGGGCACGACGGCCGGCTGATGGAATGGCCCGAGGAATTCGAAGAGCCGGAGCCGGGCCATCGCCACGTCTCGCACCTGTTCGCGCTCCATCCCGGCCGCGCCATTTCGCTGACCGGGACGCCTGAGCTGGCCGACGCCGCGCGCAAGACGCTGGACTATCGCCTCGCGCACGGCGGCGGGCACACGGGCTGGAGCCGCGCGTGGATCATCAACTTTTTCGCGCGCCTGGAGGACGGCGAGGCGTGCTATGAAAACGCCCTCGCGCTGTTGCGCAAATCGACGCTGTCGAATCTCTTCGACACCCATCCGCCCTTCCAGATCGACGGCAACTTCGGGGGCTGCGCGGGCATCGCCGAGATGCTCGTGCAAAGCCACGACGGCGAGATTCACCTGCTGCCCGCGCTCCCGAAGGCGTGGGCCTCGGGGCGCGTCAAGGGCTTGCGGGCGCGCGGCGGATTTGCGGTCGACATGGAATGGGAGAACGGCCGGCTGAAGACCGCGACGATCCGCTCGGCGCTCGGCGGGGTCTGCCGCCTGCGCACCGCCGAGCCGGTCGAGATCCAAGGCGTCGCGGCGCGCAAGGCCGCCGGCCCCAATCCCAATCCGCTGTGCGCCGCCTCCCCCGCGCCATCGTTCGAGCGGTTGGGCAGCGCCGCCGGAGAGACTAAAGCAAGGGCGAGTTCGGACAAGGGTTTCGTTGTCGATTTCGAGACCCAGGCTGGAAAAACGTATTCCATTGTTCGAGACTGAGGATGCTGTTGAGCGAAGATGCGCGAAGCGCTTTGGAGTGCGTGCGGCTTGCCGCCGCTTTTCCGCCGAATTGTAGATCCTGCCCCATTCGAAGCCAAAGCGGCGGCTAGCCGCACGCACTCCAAAGCGCTTCGCGCACTCAAGTCGGATCTATTGCCTGCAAATCGCACGTGGTCCGGCGCATCTCCAGACTCGCTTCACGCTCAGCAGTAGCCCGGATACGGCTTTCCACTGGCGCCGTTCGGCTGGCGGAGTTACATTGGTATGAAGCGCACGGCATCGGAAAGCGAGAAATCAAGCGCAAGCGCAACCTGGATTAGATGATGAGAAACGCACGGCACAAACCATCGGAGTTTGTCGTCTGCATCGACAATACCGGCTATCCGGTTTCGTTGGAACGGCACAAGATCTATCGCGTGCTGCCGGACAAAGACGCGGCGGAGGATGGCGAAATCCGGGTGGTGGACGAAAGCGGAGAGGACTATCTTTACCCGACCTCGTACTTCGCTCCAATCAAAGTCCCCCCCGCGGTCGAGAAGTCCCTGCTTCACGCATCCTGACAGGAGGCGTTCCATGGCCAAGCTGGCATTCGCGGCGGCGGTGGCGGCGGTGTTGGCTCTCGCGTCGTCGTGTTTCGCTCCCCTGGCGCCCGACCCGCGCATCGACATCGCATCGAGCGATCTGAAAGCCACTCAGGTTGTCCCGACGCTGGATTCGCCGATCCCCGAAGGCAAGAACGCGATCTGGTGCGCCTCGTTTCTGTGCGCGTGGAAGACGCTGGCGGCGGACCTGGCCGGGGAGCCCATCGCGTTGGAGGGGGCCCCGGAAGCCGCCGCTTCCCTGAACGCAGCTAAGGACCCGCGCCCCGACATCCCGGAGGATGCTCTCTACGCCGTCGCGGGCTGGAAGCAGGACGGGGTCATCGACAAGATCCAGGGCGAGTTGAAGCGGAGGTTTCCGAGGAAGCAGCCACCCACGTTCCCCCGAGCGGCGGAAAATTCGTTCATCGCGTACTCGTATCTGGAAGCCAACGTGAAGTTCTCTTTGCTCTATTTCCAATACCAGCATCCCCTGGAGTTTTCCGATTCAGGAGGCCGAAAGACGAAGATCACATCTTTTGGCATTCGGACTGATGATAAGCACGTCGACAAGTTGCGTGCTCAGCCGCGAGTCCTATTCCGCAAAGGCGGTCTGAACGGTGAAACGTTCGAATTCGCGATTGACCTCTGCGCTGATTCCTCGCCGAGCCAGATCGTGGTCGCACGCATTGCCAGGGAACCCACTCTGGCGGCGGCATTGGAGCGAATCGACAGGGAATCCACGAAAGTGGATGAACTCACACAGAAAACGCCCGAAAACGCCGTGTACCTAAGGGAGGTCAGACCGGAGGACATGCTGCAGGTCCCGGACATGCTCTGGCGAATCTCCCATCGCTTTGCCGAACTCGAGAACAGGCCCTTCGCCAATTCTAAGTTGAGGGGGCAAAACCTGGATGTCGCTCAACAAGACATCTTGTTTCGCCTGGATCGAAGCGGCGCCGAATTGAAGTCGGAGGCTAAGATGTATGGTTATGGGATTCTCTATGGCCCACACACTGATTTCGTCCTGGATCGACCGTTCCTCATTTGCATGAAGAAACGAGGCGCGGCGAGTCCCTACTTCGTCATGTGGGTGGACAACGCGGAACTCCTCTGCCCGTGGAAGGAAGACGGGAGGCCTTGAGATGCGCATCGTGACGCTGGCGATCGCTTCCCGCGAGAAGACGAAACCGGCGATTCCTGCGAGCGTT
Organism: Candidatus Sumerlaeota bacterium; assembly: GCA_026398515.1. GTDB lineage: Bacteria > Sumerlaeota > Sumerlaeia > JAPLSS01 > JAPLSS01 > JAPLSS01. Next base: position 5,883 of record JAPLSS010000289.1, read on the forward strand.
TGAGGGGGAAGCGCAGGGGGCGTTCATCATCTTCGAGTCGCCGGCGCTCCGCCTTCCGCCCCGCTTGAAAATCGCAGTCTTGCCTTTGGACGGTCTTCGGCGCAGGCTCTGTCATTCCGCCTGAAGGCGGGACTCCATACTTCCATCCGGGGGACAAACAAAATGCGGTCGATTCTATGTCTCGCTCTGGCCGCGGCGTTCGCCTGCGGGTGCGCGTCGGAGCAATCCGCCGTCTCCAGCGGCTACGGCAAGCCGACCAGCCCCAGCCCCAGCGTCGTGTCCATGTCGCAGCAGCGCATCGCGGATCTCCAGGAGCAGAACCAGACGTACCTGAAGACCGCGCAGGCGATGGCCGTGGAGAAGGCGAAACTGCAGGCGCGGGTCAAGGAGCTCGAGACCCAGAACGCCGAACTGAAGCAGGAGAACGACGACTTGCGGGCCGCCACCGTCGGCGGGGTCAGCGTCCGGACGTCTTCGTCGCAGCCCGTCGTTCGCTACACGGAGAGACTGCGGCAGATGCCCACCCCATCCCCGACCCCGGCCTCCATGCCTCCCGCCGGCGCCGGGCTGCTGCCGTCTGACATGCCGGAGCATTGACCGCAGGCGGGGCCGCTGACCCTCGCCGAAGGCCAGGGAGTCTGTAGCGGCGCCTATGGGACCTATAGGACTTATACGACCTATAGGCCGCGCCGCAAACCAAGCCCTCATAAACCATTCCAAGAAGGACAGAACCACGATGAATTCGCGCTTGGACCTCGTTTCCATTTGGCTCGTTCTCCTTTGCGCTCTGCCGCGCCTGGCGCCCGGACCCGCCTCGGCCGCCGAGGAGAAGGCCGCCTCGCAGCCCGCGGCCGGCCTGCGCGGCAAGGCGGGCTTTTACCTTCGATTGCCCGAGGGGCAGCGGGAGAAGGACGCGGAACTCTACCTGACCCATCCGCTGGTCGACGCCGCGGTGTGCGACTTCAAGTGGTCGCAGTTGGAGCCGCGAGAAGGGCAATACGACTTCTCGCCCATCGATCAAATGCTCGAATTGTGCAAGACGCACGGCAAGGGTCTGGTTCTGGAAGTCTCCACCTATGGGCAATCCCCGGGGGCGCAGCCGACGCCCGACTGGCTCTACGGCAAAGGCGTCAAGGCCATCCGGTTCTCCGGCGGCGGCGTGGCCAAGGGGCGCGACATCGACGTGCCGAAGGTGTGGGAAGGCCCGTACTTGGAAATCTACGGGAGATTCATCCGCCGGCTCGCCGAACGTTACAACGGCAACCCAACGATCTGGTTCGTCATGCCGGGCTACGGCCACATCGGCAACCTGAACGCGCAGCCGAGCGCCGGCGGCGGGCCGGCCTTTCTCGCCGAAGGCTGGACGCCGGACAAATGGAAAGAGTTCTGCCGGCGGGTGACGGGGCTTTGGCAGGAGGCCTTCCCTGCGACGCCGCTGCTCGTCAAATCCGCGCCCCAATTCCTGCGCGACAAGCGACACGACAATTACTTGAAGGAGGCCAATGAACTCCTGGGGGATCTCGCCGCCATGCATGTCTCGATCATCACCTTCGGCTTGACGCCGAACCTGGAGCAGTTGAAAGACGCCCAGGTCTGCGATCGGCTGGCGGCGCTGGAGCCGCTGGCGATGTGCGGCGCGGTCCGCCTCGGCATTGGCGACGATTGGCCGCTGTGGATTCCCGAGGAGCGGCGCAAGAACGAGAAGTTCATCGCCGACCGCGACGAGAATGGGTTGAGGAATGAACTGAATTACGCCTTCGGAGGGGTCGAAGGCCTGCCGGCGACGCATGTCAGCATGATGTACGTGTTGCATCCCGAGATCGGCGCGAGCCATCCGCAACTCGGCGCGGAACAGAACAAGGCGCTGTATGAAATCCTGGCCGCCGCGCGACAGCGGTTGAAAGAAGACGATCCGATCGCCGAACTGGCGCCATGATGTTGAGCCGCCGGGAACAACGTACGGGCCCTCTGCCGTGGGCTTCTTCATTGCGTTCAGCCCAGAACGGGCGCGAGAGCAAAGCTTAGAGCCGCCGAGCCGCAACCAAAATGACTCACCACAAAGAACGCAGAGAACACAAAGAAACCAAAGCCTCCCGATGTCATAAGTTCGTTTCTTTGCGTTCTTTGCGGTGGGAGAATCTTTTCGAAAAAACGAGATTCTGGCCCTTAGCAGTCCAGGGTGAAGCCGTCGGAAACGCGAGCGCCAACTGGCAAAGCCCTGTAGGGGCGTCAGGATGGGCGTGCCTCGAAGCAATCCGTTCCTTCGCCCCTACAGGGCTCAAACCGTTATGATTGCTCCTTGTCCCAGGGCTTCACCCCGGGCTTCGTCCCGATGCCCTTTCAGGGCATTGCCGCAAGAGGGCCTTGGAAGAACCAAGGCGAAGAGACACAGCTGAGACATGCGCATTTACACCGCCAGCGGCAGGCCGGCCTACCGGATCGAGGAGTTGGACGAGCCGCTGGTCTCCGTCGTCGTCTGCGCCCACGACAACGCCTCGTGCATCGAGCGTTGCCTCGGCGCCCTCGCGCAGAGCAACTACAAGCGTCTGGACACGATTGTCTTCGACGACGCCAGCCAGGATGGCACGGCGCGCCTGGTCGAGCGCTGGCTGCCGTCGCTGCCGGGCGAATCGCGGCTCCTCCTCAGCGCGAACAACCTGGGCTTCGTGCGCGCGTGCAACGAAGCCTCGCTGCATGCGCGTGGCGAAATCCTATTTCTGCTCAATTCCGACGCGATGATCTTTCCCGACACCATCGGGGCGTTTGTCCGCGTCCTGCGCGATGAGCCCCGCCTCGGCGTCGCCGGGTGCAAAATCCTCGAGGCCGACGAACGCACGATCCAGTGCGTCGGCAACCGCCTCTCGCCCAACGCGCTGGGCCGCCCCATCGGCGGGGGCGAAGAGGACCGCGGGCAGTTCGACCATCCTGTGGATTGCGAATTCGTCACGGGAGCGGCGCTGGCGATTCGAACGGACCTGTGGTTCGACGCCAGCGGGTTCGACGAGGATTTCGCGCCGGCGTACTACGAGGACATGGACCTGTGCCTGCGCCTGCGCGCCAAGGGGTATCGGGTGGCGGCGATCCCGTCCGCGCGCGTAGCCCATCTCGGCGGGCAGGCCTACGGCGCCGGCTCGTGGCGGTTTATCGACCTGACGATGCGCAACCGCATCCGGCTGCTCGTCAAACACTGGGCGCGGCCGAAGTTCTTCGTCGCCGCCGCGCCGTATGAGCTCTGGTGGATGGCCAGTTGGCGGTCGAAGCGCTATCGTCGGGCTTCGCTGCGGGGCTATGGGGCCGGGGTCAGGCAGATGGGGCTGAACGTGGCGCGCTGGGCGGGGTTCCTCCGTCCGACGCCGCTCCTCATGCGGCGCGCCATGCTGCCGGACTCGGAGACGGATCAGCCCAGGTAGGCCAGCAAATCAATCAACTCGCCGCGGATCGCCGTCAGTTCCTCCAGGATGCCGGAGGGCGCCCGGACCGGCCGGATCACCGCGATCGGCGCGCGCTCGGAGGCCGGCGCCGGCGCCTTGGCCTGGCGCGGACGCTTGCCCGTCGCCGACGCGGAAGCCGCCTCGGAGGCGATGCGCTGCTTGGCGCCGGCGATGGTGAACTTCTCTTCGTAGAGCAGCTTCTTGATGAGCAGAATCAAATCGATGTCTCGCTGCCGGTAGCGGCGCTGGTCGTTCTCGTCCTTCTCCGGCGCGAGTTGGGGAAACTCGGTTTCCCAGTATCGCAGGACATAGGGTTTGAGGTCTGTGATCCGAGACACTTCATTGATACGATAGAAGAGCTTTTTCTTGAACTCCACCACGGGTTCCGCATCGACAGCCGACATGACCGGGATCCTCTCTTCCAACGGGATTGAACAGCAGTGCTAGAGCGTGAACGGGAATAGGAGCAGAGGCTTGGTTTGTTTTGACGCATAACGCAGCGAAGCTGCGCCACATCCCTCCTCGATGGCGAAAATCAAAGCCGCCACGCCCGGACGGAAGCCTTGACCGGTCTCCGCCCACAAGTGGCAAAGGAATTTTGCAGGATAGACGATAGCGCGCGCAAGCTTTTTTCGCTCGATCGTCTGATCTCTGATCTGATTTTCCCCCCATGTGAGCGCTTCCTCCCCGCGCCGGCTGCGTCTTTCGCATTGGACACACGTCAGGAAGGAGATTGAAAAACCCATGGGGCGTAGTATACGCTTTACGATGATTTGATGGGCGCCTGGTCTATCTCAAGGCGAAAAGCCCGTTCCATCCTCTTCGAGGCAGGGCGAGCCGGTGATTTTCCAATGGGACCCCCGAAAAGCCAGCGCGAATCTGAAGAAACACGGGGTCGGTTTCCCGGAGGGAGCGACGGTGCTCGACGATCCTCTTTCGACGACATTTCCCGATCCTGACCACTCGCTTGGAGAGCAACGGTATGTCACCATTGGGCTTTCGAAGTCTCGACGTGTGCTGGTCGTCGCGCACACAGAAGAAGCCGGCGTCGCACGCTTGATCAGCGCGCGATGCGCCACCCGAAGGGAGTGTAGATACTATGAGGAAGCCTAGACTCAACGACGCGGACGAACTTCGTCCCGAGTACGATTTCGTCTCCATGAAGGGTGGCGTCCGCGGCAAGTACGTGAGACTGTGCCAAGAAGGAACCAATCTCATCCTGCTCGACGAGGACGTGGCCGCGGCGTTTCCCACGGCGGAAGCGGTCAACGACGCGCTCCGAGCCGTGCTTGAGATTGCCGTGAAGCTGCCTCGTCCTCGCCGGTCGTCGCGAAAACGAGTTCAGCCGGCCCGGGGCGCGGGGCGACACGTTTGATGCGACATGACCGCTCTGAAATTCGCCTCCCGCGCCCAGAAACGAGAAACCAGACACGCCTTTCACACCCGTTCCGTCACCCGCGCGTACACGTACGGCCCATCAGGGATGACTACGATCCGCGCGTCGCGATCGAGCTCCCGCAGCGCGCGGTCCACCCACGCCTGCGGGTCCGGCGCGGGCTCGTAGCCGTAGCGGCGCAGCTGGTCCGCCGGCACGCCGGCGGCATGGATGGCGATCCGGTTTTCCTGCAACATGCGCGCCATTGTCTGCGCGCACCACTGATCGACTTTGAAAAAGCCGGGCTGTTCGAGCAACTCCAGCAAATGCTTCGGCGAGTCGGCCATGTCGAGCAGTTCGATGAAGTGCCTGCTGCCCAGGCCCTCGCTGGATTCCGTCAGCACCAATTGCCGCCCGCCTTCGCGCAGGATGAGCCACGCCACGGTGATCGGTTTGGCCCCCTGGTAGAACGTCTTGTCGAGCGGATAGCCGCCGCCGGAAACGATGACCAGGTCCGCCGGCTCGTCGAGATGGAACGCCGTGGCCGCCTCGCAGGCGCGCGCCCCGGCCCGGTGGGCGGCGTCGCAATCGCCGGCGAACACGCCCGTGGGGCGCTTCTTTTCGTCCACGGTGGCGTTGACGATGAAGTCCACGCCGACCATGCCGACCACTTCCAGGCCAGCCTGATGAAAGACGTTGCCTTCGAGAACGCCGTAGTTGGCGATGCACGCGTCGATCATCGCCGCGCTGTGCATGTGTTTCATCGTCTCGAGGCTGGAGATGCCCGGCAGGATCGCCTTGCGCCCGCCGCTGAACCCGGCCCAGAAATGCGGCTCGATCAGGCCGGTGAGGATCTTCAGATCGGCGTCGAGGTAGGTCTTGTTGACATGAACCGGGATGCCTGTCTGGGTCGCGCCGACGAACCGCAGGCCTTCGGCGCGTTGCGAGAAATGATTCACACACCGGTAGCGCGAGGCGATCTCCGGGCCGACCAGTTCGACCAGTTCGCCGCCCTCGTTGGGGCGATGGATTCCCGTGGCGATGAGGATGGCGATCTTGTCGCGCGGAATGCCGCAACGCTCCAGGGTCTCCAGCACGGGCGGCAGGATGTCGCGGTTCGGCGCCGGGCGAGTGATGTCGGAGATCACCACGCAGGCGTCCCGGCGCCCGCGCGCGATTTGCTCCAGCGGCGCGGACTCGATGGGATGCGCCAACGCCTCGAGAGTCGCTCGGCGCGCGTCCTTCAGGACCGCCTGCGCGCG
>JAPLSS010000193.1 GCA_026398515.1 Candidatus Sumerlaeota bacterium
AACGGATTAAGAGTCCGCTGTATTCCTCTTTGCTCGTACTTGATGGTTTTTGACGCAACCTCATAGAATCTGATATTTCCTGGGAAATATCGTTCTCTTTGGCTGATTGTACTTGACAGCGTCTTGGCGAGTTTGCTATTCCCTGCAACCTAGATGCAACCTAGAGCGCGGAGCACACATTGAACGAGAGGACTCCCAAGACATGGAAATCAAGGCGAGATACTCCCAAAAGGCCAGAATCACGAAACGCCTGCTGGATGCTGTGAAGCCCGCGGAGAAGGATTTCGTGATATGGGACGAAGACTTGACCGGCTTTCACGTCAAAGTCACGCCCAAGGGAAGAAAGACGTTTCTCGTGTTCTACCGGGCAGCCAACGGAACGCCCCGGCGCCCGTCCATCGGGACCTATCCTCCCATGCCGCCTGACGAGGCGCGGAGGGAGGCGAGCGCAATCCTGCTGGCCGCCCAACACGGCACGGACTACAGCGAGGCCAAGCGGATCGAACGCGCCGCGCCCACTCTTTCCGAATTCGCAGAGCGCTACTTGGCTGACTACGCCCGACCCCACAAGAAAGCGCGAAGCGTAAAGGACGATGAAGGGTATCTGAAGCGCTACATCAAGCCGGCGCTGGGGAAGAAACGGGTGACGGACATCACGCGCGCCGACGTGCTCAACCTCCAAAAGAAGCTCGAGGGGGTGGGTGTCACCGCCAACCGGGTGTTGGCTTGTCTCTCAAAGATGATGAACCTGGCCGAGCTGTGGGACCTGCGTCCAGACGGAAGCAATCCTTGCCGCCACGTCAAGCGGTTCCGGGAGAAGGCGCGGCGGCGCTACCTATCCCCCGAAGAGATGATCAAGCTGGCCAAGGCCATCAACGATCAGGAAGAGAAGAAGCTGATTCCGCAGGCGTCCATCGACTTCTTTCGCATTGCCTTGTTCACCGGGATGCGGTCAGGCGAAATTCGCGGCCTGCGCTGGGAAGATTACGACCCCATCAATCGCGTCTTTCACTTGCGCGACTCAAAGACCGGGCCGAAAGATGTGATCCTCAATGAGCCTGCCATCGAAGTCCTTGACCGGATCGAGCGCCATCCGTCCGGCTGGGTCTGCCCGGGGCGGCGCCGGGGGCAACCGCTCACAAACCCCGCGAAGCCCTGGGAGAAGATCTGCAACGCGGCGGGACTGAAGGATTTCAACATCCACGATATGAGGCACGTCTTCGGGGGCGTGGCGGCGGGGCTGGACATGGGCCTGCCGGTCATCGGGGCGCTCATGGGCCATACGGTTCCGCAAACGACTGCCCGATACGCCAACATGCAGAACGATCCCTTGCACGTAGCGGCTGAGGCCATCGGACAGGCGCTTAAGGCCATGACGGAAGCCAAGCCGAGCGCGGAAGTGATCGACGCGACGCCAGCGGCGCGCGACTCCGAGGCCGAGGGCAAGGCGGAGTGAGATTTGCCCCGGCCTGGCATCAGGAAGGCCGCTGCGGCCCCAGGATTTCGGATCGCGGGGGCCAGACGGCTTCCGAGATAGGCGTGGCGCTCAGACAGCGGGAAACGGCTTTTATGGGCCTTCCAGGAACGTCTACGCGCATGGATTGGCGGCGATGGGAAGCCGCGTTACGCAGGCGTCGGGCGCAGAAATCGGCGACCTGATCTTCCAGAAGGGCCGCAGACGGCCAATCTCAACGCATACTTGGCGTCGTGGTGTCTTCTGGGGGGCCGGCAGTGCGCGGCGTGGAAGGACTGGACAGCATCCAGGGCGTTGGAGCATCACTTTACGACATGGGGGCAACGGCCTGACTGATCATCGGGCCGGGCCTGTATCCTGGCAGGCCGCCCCCATTTTTCCACTCCCCATCTCCAGGACACCGCGACAGGAGGCAGTTGTCATGACCGACGATTCCAACCCAACGCCCAAGAGCAGTGGAACGACGGATCGCGAGGCTGCGTGGCAAATTCCCTCTCAGCAGGAAGAGTTTCTGGCTCACGTCCGGCAGAACAGTTGGGACTCCGAAGATGAAGTGCCGTTGAGCGAAATAGATGCTTTTCTGACCAGCAATGCCAAACGAGCGGGCGAGTTCTTCTTGCCATACGACAGCGCAAGGGAATTCGTCCAGGCAGCGTCCCTGGGTTTCCATCTCTCCAAGCGTTCTACGAAATCGTGGTCGGTAGAGAGAGCAGTGACCGCGCATAGGACTTCCACGCTTCCGACGGTGGATGAATTGGCTGCACTCCTTCTCGATGGATACCAGAAACTCGATGGCGTGGACTGCTTGCCGCGAGATGATCTGAGGACGTGGCAAGGGTTGGCGGAAGAGAGGATGCCGGCCTTCGCCCGGCTGCTGCGGATCCGGGTGGCTGCGATTCTCGCTGGTCTCTTCAAAAACATTGAGTCAAAGGATTTCTCCAAGATCGACCGGATTAGGTGTGTTGATGTCTGGGTCGATGAAAAGGTGGATCCGTGGGGGATCGTTCAGATCCCCGCAGTGGTCGAGCCGGATGATCCGCCGCCGGTTGAAGGTTGGGATCACATCTGGATGCTTGTGTAAAAGCAGGAATGGACCGAACGGCACACTAGGCGACCGTCGCTTCGGCCGGCGCTGGAGTTCCATCTGCGTGGAGAGCTGTGGGTCATCCGAGTGACGCTCGAAACGATTCAGCGGGACGCTCCCGACGCGTGCAGCCCCTTCAGGGGTTCTTCTCCGAGCAGCATCCCGGAGACAAGACGGTGTTGTTTCCTGGACGAACAGATACCCTAACCCCAAGGTTGGGCGCAGCAGAGAGTGCTGGTAACCCCAAACCGCTGGCCGCCGGCGGATCGGGAGAACATGGGAGGGCATCAATTCCGCCCATAGTCTTGAACTACGGGAACAACTTGTCAGACATCACTATCGAAGTTGACCCATATGGAGACTTCATGCGGGTTTCCGACAGGCAGGGGCGCAAGAGCCAGCGCCAGTCTTACCGCGATTTTGGGCTTACGCCGAACCACTGGCTGCATCTTCAGGGGTTGGCTGCCTGCGGTGGCGATCTTTATGCGAAAGCGAAGGATGTGATACCGGGGAGGACGCGCATGGCGTCATCCCGTCTGAACCGGGCTCTTGACAGGATATTCGGCCAACGGCTGAAGGACAGGGCAATCGACAAAGGCAAAGCGCGTTTCCGTGTCGTGGAACTTACCGAAGAGCGACAGGAGGCAGAAGACTCTGAGATGACCAAACTCATACGCGACCAAGAGCGAAAGGCGCTGGAAGAGGGCCAGACCCTCTAACTCCGCCGGATCTGCCTTTCAGGAAGCCTGTGACGTCACCGCGCATCACAGGCTTTTTTGTTTGTTCCCCAGTATTTGCAGGCATTTCCGCTCGTCGCGTCACTGTTACGCGTAAGGGATGGAAGGCTTCTCAAACATACCCAGGAAAGGACTGAGGCAAAATGGACCTGACTGACAAAGGCAAATTGCGAACGACCCGCGAGGCGGCGGAGATCTTGGGGCTTTCGCCGCCGACGCTGGAGACTTGGCGCACTCGGAAGTCTGATGGCCCGCGGTTCGTCCGGCTCGGGCGCGCGATCCGCTATCGCCCGGAAGACCTTGCGATCTTCATCGAGCGGGGCGAGCGGTCTTCGAGGAGTGACCCTGGAAGCGAGGCGGCGTGACCATGACGACCGCGACCGCCTACGCCTCAAAGGCCCTGGCCGATGAATGCGCAGCCATTGCTGCGACCGGGCCGGGGGCTCGCAACCATCGGCTGAATCAGGCGGGCTTCTCCGTTGGCCAGTTAGTCGGCGCTGGCGCCCTATCCCGCGACGAAGCTGAGGTTGCGCTGATCGACGCCGGCGTGCAAGCGGGCCTCGGGGAAATGGAAGCGAGGATCACAGCGATCAGCGGTCTCAATGCGGGCCAGCAGCAGCCCCGCGCCGGCGCCGGAAGGGGCAACGGTGCGCCGCCGGTCAAGTCAACAACCAAGCCGGCGAATACCATCTGGAAATCGGTGGCACAGGCGAAGCGGGCCTTCGAGGGGCTGCCGCTCGCACGCGACGACCAAGAAGCCGTGGCATTCCTCGCAGGCGATTACGGGCTTGCGCAGCCGTCCGTCCCTTCGGAGTGGCGGGTTTTCGTGTACGGGAAGCACGGGCGCGGGATCGTCTACCAGGGGCGCAACCGCGGCGGCGAATTTGTCTATAAGTGGAGGGGCTTCACACGAAACGACAAAGGCAAACGGCCATCGGCTTTCCTATTTGGCGGCGAGGGCGCCTTAGTCATCGACGGCGCCGCAGGCGGGCTGCTCGTCATCACCGGCGGCGAGGAGAAACAGGCGGCTATCGCAGCGGCGGGTGTTGGTTCGTTCGGACTTCTGACCGGCGAGCACGCCTCCGACGACGAGTGGATCAAAGGGGTCGTCGAAGCTGGGCCGGAGTGCTACGTGCTCGCGTTCGATCATGATGATGCGGGCCGCACGGCAAGAGACGAGGCGGCGCGGCGATTGCGCAAAGCGGGTATCGCGGCGAGCCGGATCAAAGCCGTGGCGTGGCCAGTCGACGCGCCCGAGGGATTCGACGCAAACGATTTGGTCAAGGCTGGTGGTATCGAGGCGTTGCGCGCGGCCATACTCGACGCGCCAATCTGGGCCGATTCGACCGCGCCAAAGACCATGAGCGCGGCGGCGCTGGCCGTGGCCATCCTCCCGCCGATGCTCTGGATCGTCGAGGGCTATCGCCCGGTTGGCCTGACCGTTATTGCCTCTCGACCCAAGCGGGGCAAGAGCTGGCTCGAATTGTTGACCGCAGTCTGTGTCGCGTCGGGCCGGGCGCTGTTCGGCCAGTTCGCAGTCACTGCCGGCTGGGCGCTGTATCTTGCCCTTGAGGACAGCGCGGCACGGATGAAGCGACGCTTGGAGATCCTCGGCGTGGGCCATCCTGAAGTCCTGGAGATCGCGTTCGACTGGCCGCGCATCGGGAAGGGCGGGCTGGAGGCGTTTGAGGCATGGCTTCAGGCGCACGTCGGCGCCCGGTCGATCATCATCGACACATGGCCAAGGATCAAGCCGGCGCGCCAGCGTAACGCCGATCCATACGAACATGACTATGAAGCGAGGGCCATGATGCAGGCGCTGGCCATCAAGCACGGCGTGGCCGTCGTTCTGATCCTACACCAGCGGAAGGCGCCCGACGGCGACGTTTTCCTTACCGTCTCAGGATCGACGGCGAACACGGCGGCGGCGGATGTGATAGCCGTCCTACAACGAAAAGGGAGCCGCGGGACGCTCGCTGTTACGGGCCGGGACCTTGAAGAGCGGACGTTGAGTTTGGCTTTCGCCGACGGCCTTTGGACCTACCAGGGGGACGCCCCAGAACCGGAGGATGAACGCATGAACGCGACTGCCCGGGCCAAGGAATTCCTAGCCGAGTTTCTCGCACACGGGCAACCGCGCCCAAGCGACGAGATTTTCACCGCCGCCCGCGAGCGGGGCATCGGCAAAAACTCTGTGTACGACGCCAAGGACCAATTGGGAATCCGGGCCTCGAAGGCCGGCTCGACCGGCAAGTGGAATTGGAGTCTCCCACGATGAATGTAAAACACCGGGAAGTTCGGAAGGATGTTAAAGACATCGAATTTACCGGTAAGTTCGGTAAGTTCGATCTTCCCTCGAACTTACCGGCGGGAAAACGATGTAAGTCTAATAACACCGTCGAACTTCCCGAACTTCTCGATGAAATGCACGTTTTTGACACGGAGCAGGTGAGATGAACTGGATCGCTGAGGCTTTGAACCGTGGGAAGCCGAGCGCGACTGCGCCCATGCAGCCCCCCGCGCCCGATCCCGTGGCGCGTGTCTATCAGGCTGGCGGTGTGCTCTGTGAGGTCAACGGCGGGATCTTCGTCTGGCCATCGGCCTGTCTTGACGCTGACTTGGCCGAAGCGATTCGCGATCTGGTCAACCGAATGATCCCCGCGCGCCCGTGCCCTTCCTGCGCTGGCACGTCGTTCTGGATCTTGCCGTCCGGGCGCCTGTGCTCCAAGTGCCATCCTGCGCCAGCGGCGGCCGTCGAGGCGCTGCGCACGGCGCTTTCACAGGAGACAGACCACTCCTCAATCAACCGAGAGCGAGGAATCATGGAGCCGACGGCTTGACCCTGAGTCTGCGTCAAAATCCTGACATTTTCCGACAGGGTATGAACATGAGCGAGCATGAATACGATCGCGCTGAGGATCGCCCAGACAACGAACGCGAGCGGACCGGCCGCCAGGAAATGCTGGTCGAACTGATGGCCGCCGGCAAGAGCGCCCGGAGCGCCGCGGTGCAGGTCGGCTATTCGGAGAGCTACGCCGACGTGATCACCGCGCGGCGGCCGGATCTGGTGGAATCGGCGCGGGAGCGCGCGCGGGCCGCCCTTGAAGAGGCCGGCGCGACCGTCGAGAAGGCGGTGGAGGTCTACGCCGCGGCGCTGGAGGCCGTCGACGCTGATGGCAGGCCTGATTATGCCATCCGGCAACGCGCCGCGGATCGCGTGCTGGCGCTGTGGGGCGTGTCAATCAAGGGCGAGTCCGCGCCGCCGGGAGCCCCGGGCGTCGGGCCACGGATGGTCCAAAACAACCTCATCATCGCGGCGCAGGAAAGTGCAAGGGAGCGTCTGCGACAGTTGATCGCTGAAGGCCGGCCGATTGATGGCCCCGCCGCCCTTCGCGACCCGGCGGTTGCCGGCCGGCTCCTCGAAGCGCTTGAGACGCCTGACGAAACGGCCGCGGAAACCGACGACGAGTCTTCGAAACGAGAGAACGAATGTTTGGACGATTGATTCGTCGTTCTGACGAAGCATTGCGCTTCTTGATCGAGCATGATCTCCTGTACCTCTGCGGCACGGTCCTGGGCTATGACAAACTCAGCGCCGGGTTCCATGGATGGATGTGCCGATGGATCGCCGAGACCCATGGGCGCGACAGCCTGCTTCTCGTGCCGCGCGGCCACTACAAGACGACCATCGCCGGCATTGGCGAGACGATTCAGGACATCCTGGCCAACCCGAACATCCGCATCCTGATCACCAGTTCGACGCCCACTCTGCCGGCGAAGACGCTGCGGGCCGTCCGCGCACAGTTCGAGCGCAATGAACTGCTGAGGGCGCTCTACCCCGACGTGATCTGGGGGAACCCGAAACGCGACGCGCCGAAGTGGACCGACGACGAGATTGTTGTCCGGCGGGGAAGCGATTTCAAAGAGCCGACCATTCTGGCCGCGTCGGCGGGGCGCGAGATCACGGGCCTGCACTTCGACAAGGTGTTGTGCGACGACATCGTCAATCGGGACTGGTGCAACACGCGCGACCAGATGGACAAACTGGAGGAGTGGTTCCGCATGCTGGACGCCATCCTGGAGCCGGGCCGCGGCTGGAAGCGCATCCTGGGCACTCGCTACAGCGACGCCGACCTCTATAGCCGACTGATCGCCGAACTGCCCCCGCAGAGCGTCGCCATCCGCCAGGTGATCGAGAACGGACGCCCGATCTTCCCCGAGGAGTTCAACGAAGAGCATATCGAGAAGATGAAGCGGGACATGGGCCCTTACCTCTTCTCCTGCCAGATGATGAACGATCCCGTGGCCTCCGAGGACGCCGTCTTTCGCCTCGAGTGGTTCCGCTACTACAAGGACGGCGACCTGCCGGCGGGCCTCGACTGGTATGTCACGGTCGACGCGGCTTTCGGCGAGCAGCGCGAGCACGACGAGGCGGCCATCCTCGTTCATGCCATCGACTCCGAGGGCAATCGATATTTCCACCGGCTGGTTCACGGCCG
>JAPLSS010000065.1 GCA_026398515.1 Candidatus Sumerlaeota bacterium
TGTATTTCAGGACTTCCGAGTCCACGGGGATCTCCCCAACCCGGCCCAGCAAATCCCCAGGAAAGAGCAATCGGCGGCATAATCGGCCATAGCGGTTTTCGCTAAAGGACCGTCTTGCAGGGAACAAAAGGATTTTCCTCGGCGCCAAAAAAAGATCCCGCGACCCACCGGCAGGAGGCGAAGTCCAGCGGTGGTCGGGCCGCAGTTGACAACCGCTCTCTAATAAAGCCGTGATGCCAAGAGCGAAAGGGGTTTTTTCGGCGCCAAAAAAAATCCTTCAGGACCCAATGGCAAGTGGCGAACCCAGCGGTACTCCGGCCGCAATTGGCAGACCTCGATCACATTGAGGATTGTAGTCGTCGGCTGGTATGGCTCGTCGCTCTGGCCCTCGAATGGGGAGCCTGGCGCCGGAGAGATCCGCGTCAACTACTTGCTCGATAGTCCCGATGTCTCCGCTGAGAACTCTGCGCTACTTGCTGTGGCACGAGTTCCTTTATGTTTTCCTGCGCCAAGGCCACACGAAGGAGTTCCGCGCACGGGAGCGGAAGTGGCCAAACTGACACGACAGAGATCGGGATCTTGACAACCTAAATGAGCGGTTTTGTATTGAGTACGGAAAGCAGGATTGGTGACGTGGGGGATCGGTGACAGAGACCGGCGACAGGAAACGAACTCAACGGCCGCCGGACTTCACTTTGCCAGCCAGGTCCTTGATGTCGCGCTGAAGCTGGCTGACCGTAGCTCGACCTTCTGAAGTCTCCCCTCAAGAGAAGACTGCTGGCCGACGACCGAAGCCGGTGTCGGCGTCCGCTTTGCCGCGGCATCCTCCAGCTTCTTCAGCCGCTGTTCCACGAGCGCGAGCTGCCTTTCGAGCGGTGTCGGCTGGCTGACGCCGCTGTGGACTGTGCCGTCCTCGACATCCTTGAGGCGCTTGTCAAGATCGTTGATGCGCCGCTCGAAGTCATTGCGCGGGATGAAGTAGTTTCCCGACTCCAGGCGAGTCAGACGTTCGTCCAGACGGGCGATTCTCTCTTCGTCCGTGCCGCTCTGAGTGGCAGGCGCTAAGGCCAGGGGCGCAGGCGAGGCCGCTTGGGCGCCCACACGACAAACGAAGACTCCGATTCCCAAAAGCGTTGCCACAACCAGCAACGCTGCCAGTCCTGCGCTCAGACGCTGTTTCCCGCTCATGACGCTTTCTCCTATTGGCCGCCCAGGAACAACGGCCTTGACTTGGGATCTGTCTTCTGGAAGCCCAGGATCTTTATCTGGCCGCTGTCGGCGGGATGCGCGCTATCGGCGCCAGCGTCGTCGCGGGTCCACGACCCAGATGGCTCGGCTGGTCTTGCCGATGCTGACGGCTTCTGGGATTGGCGACAAAACCAATTATGGGTCAGGCTCCGCGGAATTCTCTCACCAGCCGCAACCCATCGCAGAAGTCCCGAGCCTTGCCTTCTCCGAGCGGCCCGAAGATGTCCCGAAGGATGTTCACCTCTTCGCCGGTTGGGCTGTAGAGCGACCATTGCTCGACATCAGCGGCGAAGTCCCGGAGTCCTTCTGGGAGCCACTGGTGATTGGCGACGGCCTCTCGGAGCTCGGCCTTCTTCAGCTTCTTGAAGTTGTCCCGCCCAAGCGGCGACTCGCCTTCTGCGTCAATCATCGCAGCGATGCCCGTGACTTCCTTCTGCTCCTCCGGCAACTTGTCGTGAACATGCATCAGGACGGCGGTTTTCACCGGGATGCCCATGTCGGCGGCCATCTTCACCCACAGTTTCAGCGAGGGAATGACATAACCCTTCTCGAACTTGAAGACAGCCGGTCCGCTGACGCTGTACTTCTGCCCGAATTCGTCTTGAGTGAGTTTCACTTTCTTCCGATGCCGCAGAAGCCGTGGAGCGATGAGTTTGGCCATGACGCCACCTCCAATAGGATTTCGGGGAGAAACCAGAGCAAGACGGATGATGACAAACGCTGTTGCAATGGTCAAGCGGAATCCAGGCGGACAAAACTGCCGCCGAACCCGACCGCTCGCCCCTCCCGGTCAAACGCCCTCCTCACGCGATTGGGCCGACAGTCCAGACGGTCGAGAAGCCCGGTCTTGATGGCCCACGGGAATCCCTTCAGGAAGCCGCCTACGGGCTTCTGTGGCGGTTTTTCAGGCAAGGGACGGAGAAAAAGGAGACAAAGGCGGAGTTCAGTTCCTCAAGGAACCTCCCGCACCTCGATGTCTTTGAACCGAATCCGCAGATCGTCCTTCGTGTGGATCTGAAGGGCACCGCTTCCCTTTTCCCCGACATTGTGGCTCTTGCGAGCAGCGTCGTTCAAAATGCCCTCGCCATCGAAGTCCGCCACGGAAACGCCATTGAGGGCGGTCGTCACCGTGAGTTTTTCCGCTCGTATCTGGAGATCATTCCAGCCGTCTCCCTCGTCGCTATAGCGAAAAATCATCTTTGGATTCGGCTGCGATCCATCCACCATCTTCCCCTTCGGCAGGTCGGGACAAAGCCATTTGCGGACCTCCCGTGTCTCGTCGTAGATCAGCCCGATCCGTGACGGTCCCGGCGGATGAATGTCGATCTGCGGGCCGTCCATCCAGAAGGCATCGTCGTCGTAGCGGCTGCGGATTTGGATGCCGCTATTGCCGGGGCTGTCTCGAAAGCACTGGAATTTGAGACGGATCTCAAAATCCCCCAACTCCCTGTCGGAGACCAGCCACACGTAGTCGTGGTCCTTGAGGCCCATGGAGTCGGCGACAATGCAGCCGTCCTCGACACGGAAGAAGCCCTTGTCCTTGTCCTCGGGCTTGCACTTGACCGTCCAGCCCGTCAGATCCTTGCCGTTGAAGAGGGGAACCCAGGGGGTGTTCCGATTCGCCTTGAGAAGGGCAAATCCTGAGAGATCGCCGGTGTCGCCAATCAGGACGATTCCGCCGCTTTCGACCCAGGCGTGGGCGGCGAGGCGCCCTCGGGGGTCATGCGCGACGCCAAACCGCACGTCGCAGGAAAAACCCGCGAGGTTTAGGATGGCCTTGAGAGTAAGCGCCCGGGCCAGGCAATTGCGCCCGCCTGGAACGAGACGGCCGGCCGCCTCGATGCGCTGCACGATTCGGACCAGACGCGCCCTGTCCGGGGGGGAGGCCGCAACGCCCGTAGGCCGCGACGCCAGGACCCAACGAATCCAACGGAACGGCAGGAGCCACAACGCCACACGCACGAGCCACAGCAGAAGCCAGGTCGCCAGGAACAGAAGACCGTCTTTCAGGTGGCGCTGAATCCAACGGAACGGCAGGAGCCGCAGCGTAATCAGACGCATCCATGCTCCAGTTTGCATCCTTCGTCTCCTTCCCACCCTAAATGGTGTTCCATTCCCTAATCTGTGTCCATATCCGCCCGAAACTCCGCATACACCGGGCAATGATCCATGACATTCCGGGCGAACCAATTCACGGGCTTGGCGTCAGGAATGGGGTCTTCGTATTCGCCCAGCATCTCGTCAATCCTCACCACCTGCTGTGAGCCAGGGATGAATTCCTTCGTCTGAACAGGGTCAAAGAGGATGTTGTCGTAAATGCTGTCATGAAGAACATTGGTTGGCTCAGCTTCGATGACAAAGAACAGGCTGTCGGCCAAGGCTCCCATGTACCGTCGCATCTTCGCCGGGGAAGCATTGAAATCCCCAACGAGGATCACATCGTTTTCGTTCTTGTCCTGGTCTTGGACCTCCTGGAAGACTCTGCCGAGACACGAGAGTTCATCCTTCAAGGGTTGTCCGGTCGGGCGGGTGTGAAAGGCACACAGGGTGAAGTCGAACCCTTCTCTGGCTTTGAAGGAGGCAACAGCCGGGTCTCGCTCGAATCCAGGGCCGGGGAGAACCTTGGTCTCGCCAACTGGGCGAAGCAGATTGGGATTCCAGAAGAATCAGAACTGCTCCTTCTTGGTTGTCCCAACCCGCTTTGACAGTTTCAGGTCAACCGGCTCCCCGGCGGCCCTCACTACAGCTTGCTTCAAGATTTCGATTGCCGAGCCGTCAGCATCCTGCAACTCGTCAACGACACAGACGCCGTGGACGGCTTCGTCGGCGATCTGTCTGGCGATGAAGTGGAGTGAGGCCTGGTTCTGGGCTTTGGAGTCCCCGAACTGCTTCAACGAGGCCGTGGCGATTCGGAGATTTGCGGCTGAACAGCAAGAAACGAGAAGGACGAAAACGGCGGAGATCAAAAGGCAGGATGTCGAAGGTTTGCGCATCGGAGCAGGACCTTCTGGCGGTGAAATTGAAACTCCGGCAGCCGGAATCCCCCGTAAGCCGCAGATTGCGCCAAACAGCCGTCGCATTGATGGGGTGTCCTTACGGAAAAGTCAATCATGATCAGGAGGGAGAGGCCTTCCTGCGGGATCAGACGCGGGCGGCATTGGGTGTTTTGGGGGATGCTGAGAGAGGCCGTTTTTTCTTTGCCATCATTGGTTTGACTGGGCACACTGAAATCCACTTTGGTGAACGGAGCCGGAGTCGATGAAGCCCATGATCGTCATCCTTGCTGGAATCGCTGTCTTCGTTGCTTCGTCGGTCAGTTTGACTGTCGGGGCGGCAGGGCTGTGTGGTGTGGTCGGCTATGCCGCTGGACGGGAAGTCTCGTTTCGTCGCTGGCGGGCGACGGGACGGTTGGCTTGAGCGGCTCGGCAGGTGCGGCAAAAGCCCACGGGGCCGATCGCAGGGAGCTTTCATCGATGGAAGTCCGGGGTACTACCGCAAAGAGCGTGACGACGTTCGTGGGCGGTTCCTCCTCGGGCGTGGCGGAATGGCTCGGTTACAATTGACATAACGGAGAAGCGATATGGTGCGAGCGAGGAGAATAGCAAACGCGGCGGCTATTGGCTCGGGAATTCTCGGTTGGCTCTTCTTGGTCCTGGCATCGGGTTGTCCGGCCGCGGAACGGTTCAGCGCCGCCTTTTCCACCTATTGGGGCGGGGCCGCGGCCGAGGAG
>JAPLSS010000046.1 GCA_026398515.1 Candidatus Sumerlaeota bacterium
GCGCTCCAACTCCCCTTCCCAATCCGGATCCACGGGAGCAGCCATGAGCAGGAACCTTCTCCGGACAGATTGGCACTATCCATCTTGCCTCCTATACCAGAAAAACGCTTCCCCGAACCAGAGAAAAGTGGCCAAGTAGTACTAGAGCGCGCCTCGAAAGTCTTGTTCGATGGGTGGCGTTTCCCTCCGCGAGATTTTCGGGGTTTGGCGAGAAGAATCCTTCGGGAAACGCTGTGACCCATGCCGAACGACGCCCCTGCCGCCGGTTTTCTGCCCCGCCGCCGGCGCTCGGTCCGCGCGGGCCGCTTTGAGATCCACGCCGAACTGAGCGAGATCGGCGAGGACCTGCTGGTCATCGTCTGGGGCGGCACGCGGCCTCACATCGGCGCGATCGCCTTTGCCGAACCCCGCCCCAGCCTTCGGGACCCCGGCGTAACCAGCGCCACCAGCTCCGTCATCACCTTTGCCGGGCACAAAGAAGACGAGACGGCCAAGGCCATGGCCGACGCCCTTGCCCGGCGTTTTCGCAAGAAGGCGGTCGTAACCGCGGGCCTTCATTGGGATGACCTGACGGAAAGCGACATCCAAACGGTGATGACCCTGTGCTCGCTTCTTCTCGACAAGATGATTCAGATCCCGGGCAATGAGGCGCGCAGGGACGGCTAGACCTGGGAGCCTGTCGGAATGCTTTTCAGCAAGGCTTTGCGATGCAAAGTGACCTCGTAGGAGGCCCTAGGATCGACGATCTCAAGGCCGCCACGGTGTTTCGGATACTTTGAGACAGGAGGTGGCGAGGTTCTCCGACAGGCTCCTAGAATTGGCGAATACACTCTCGGCAATCGAGAATCGGCAGTTTGGTTTGACAGCCGCGCGCGGCTTTGTTGAAATGGCTTCACGACTCTCGTAACTCCCTCGATTGAACGCAAAGGAGATCCTATGGGCACGAAGTCGAATGCCCCCGGCGGCGCCATCGTGGACAACCGCCGAAGCCCCCACTGCCGGATGCGCGGCGCTCCCGTCCAGGCCGTGAAATGGACCGGTGGCTTTTGGCGCCAGCGGTTCGAACAATGCAAGGACGTGACGATCCCCCACCTGTGGAAACGCCTCAGCGATCCCGACACCGGCCACGCGCTTCAGAACCTGCGCATCTACGCCGGCCTGGAAGAAGGCCAGTTCGAAGGCAGGAACTGGCAGGACGAGTGGGTCCACAAGTGGATCGAAGCGGCCGCCTACGTCTACGCCTACACCGGCGACAAGGCGTTGGACAAGCGCATGGACGAGGTCATCGCGGTCATCGCCAAGGCGCAAGAGCCCGACGGCTATGTCGCCAGTCAGATCCTGCTTCTTAAGGAACGTTTTCTCAGACCCGGCAGCCATGAGCTCTACGTCATGGGCCACATGCTGACGGCGGCCTGCGCCCACCATCGCGCCACGGGCAAGACGAACTTCCTCGCGGTGGCGCGCAAGTGCGGCGACTACCTCCACAAGACCTTCATGCCGCGCCCGCCGGAGTTGGCGCACTTCGGCATCAACCCCTCGTACATCATGGGCTGCGTCGAACTCTATCGCACTTCTGGACGTATCTCTATGCGGGCGCGGCCGACGCCTACATGGAGACTGGCGATCAGACTCTCCTCGACGCGGTCAATCGCCTGTGGGACGACCTGAACGAGAAGAAACTCTATGTGAACGGCGGGGTCTGCGCGGTGCATAAAGGCCTGTCGATCCGCAACGACGGCGTGCACGAAGCCACCGGCGCCGAATTCGATCTGCCCAGCGGCACGGCCTACAACGAGACCTGCTCGCAAATCGGCAACTTCATGTGGAACTGGCGCATGCTGATGATCGACGGCGAGGCGCGCCACGCCGACGTGATGGAGATGAATTTGTATAACAGCATTATTTCCGGCTACGGGCTGGATGGAGCGAGTTGGTTCTATACAAACCCACTGCGTTGGTATGGAAAGGGCCATCCGCTCCTCTCGAATGACGCCTACGAGCGATTCCAACCCGGCGAGCCGCCGAAACGCACCTTCATCTGCTGCCCGTCGAACCTCGCGCGCACCATCGCCGGGCTGCACGGTTACCTCTATAGCCTGAACGACGAAGGCGTGTGCGTGAACCTCTACGGCGCCAGCCGGTTCGACGGGGGGCTGCTCGATGGCGCGCCGCTTTCCTTCACGCAGGAAACCGACTATCCGTGGGACGGGCACATCGCGCTCACCATCGACGGCGCGCCGTCCAAGGCGTTCGCCATTCAGCTGCGCATCCCGGAATGGGCGCGCGACGCGACGGTCAAGGTCAACGGCCAGGCGCAGAAGATGAAATGTGCGCCTTCCACGTTCGTGAAGATCAAGCGGCGCTGGAGCGCCGGCGACAAAGTGGAACTCAACCTGCCGATGCGCGTGCGGCTGCTGGAGTCGCACCCGCGCCTGGAGCACACCCGCAATCAGGTGGCGGTGACGCGCGGCCCGGTCCTCTATTGCCTCGAGTCGCCAGACCTGCCAAAGGGGGTGGACGTCCTTGACGTGC
>JAPLSS010000466.1 GCA_026398515.1 Candidatus Sumerlaeota bacterium
GGCGGCTACTTGCGCGGGCAAATTCTGGACTGCGTCGCGGTCGGCGTTCTCTCGACGATTCTCATGATGCTCGTCGGGCCGCGCAAATGGGCGTTGCTGATCGGGTTCGGCGCGGGCGCGGTGAACTTCATCCCCTATCTCGGGCCGGCCACCGGCGCCGTGCCGGCGGTCTTGTGGGCCCTGTTCACGTTCAGCGGATGGCAGGCGGTCTGGCGCGCGCTGATGATCGTCGGGGCGTTTGCGATCGTGCAGACCGTGGACGGCGTCGTGTTCCAGCCGCGCATCGTCGGCAGGCATTCGCAGCTGCATCCCCTGGCGGTCATCTTCGCGTTCCTGGTGGGCGCGCGCTTCGGCTTCGGCGGCATGATCGTCGCGATCCCGGTGGCGGCGGTCGTTCGCGTCCTTCTCAAGGAAATGTGGTGGGACGCCCTGGCCGATCGCTATCGCCGGCGGCAACAGGCGGAATAGGAACGACTGGGCCAACGGAATACACGGAGCACACGGAAAGAAGAACACGATTTTGCCTGTTTCTCTTTCCGTGTGATCCGCGTATTCCGTTGGCTGTCCTCTTCTAACGAGAGACTCGGAACTAGAAACAAGAAACGAGAGACTCATGATCGCCAGCATGACCGGCTACGGCGCCATTGAGCAGGAGACCGACCTCGGGCGCGTCAGCGTCGAAGTGCGCAGCGTCAACAACCGCCAACTCGACGTCTCCATCCGCCTGCCGCGCGAGTTCAACCCCATCGAGACCCAGGTGCGCGACGAGATCAAGCGCTCCCTCCAGCGCGGGAAAGTCGACATGTTCATTCGCTGGACTCCCAAGGCGGAACTGATGGCGCGCGTCGAGATCGACGCCGGGGCCCTGGAAACGTACGCCGCGCAGATCCGCGCGGTGCAGGCGAAACTCGGCGATTCCGGCCCGCTGCCCCTCGAATACCTGCTCGGTTTGCCGGGCGTCGCGCTCGGCGCCGGCGGCCCGCAATTGGACCCGGCGGCGCTGTGGGCGAGCGTGCGCCCCGTGGTCGGCGCCGCGCTTAACCGCCTGGGCGAGGAGAGATTGCGCGAGGGCCGCTCCCTGTCCGCCGACCTGCGCCTTCACGTTCAAACGATCCTCGACGCGGCGGGCGCCGTCGAACCCATCAAGGACTTGGTCGTCCAGCGCTATCGGGAGAAACTGGAACGCAAGATCGAGGAATGGAAGGCGCAGTCGGATATGGCGATTGACGAGGCGCGCCTGGAAGCCGAAGTCCTCTTCTTCGCCGAACGCAGCGACATCACCGAGGAACTGGTCCGCCTGCGCGCGCACGGCGAGAAGTTTCTCGCCATCCTCGACAAGCCCGGCGGCCCCGTCGGCAAATCGCTCGATTTCCTCGCCCAGGAAATGCTGCGCGAGGTCAACACGCTGAACGCCAAAACCCGCGACCTCGAGGCCTTCCCCTCCGTCCACGCCATGAAATCCGCGGTCGAGAAGATCCGCGAGCAAGTCCAGAACATCGAGTGAAAGAATGCGGAATGCGGAGTGCGGAATGAAGACGCGAAATTCAGGGATGATCAGTCATAGTCGTTCGCAGTCTATTCCGCATTCCGCACTCCGCACTCCGCATTGTGTGTTTCCCATTCCGCATTCCGCACTCCACATTCCGCATTCTCAATAGCCTTCCGGAAAGACCAACAAATCCCCCCGGCTCGTCGTCCCATTCGTCGGGTCATAGCAAATCCGCCCGCCGTCATCGACTCCATCCGGCCCGGCCGACCAGATGACGAAGGCTTTCTCCGGTGCCTTGAGGCAGGCGGTGAAGCGGACGGCTGCCGGGGCGAATGGAAGCGCCTGCGAAGGTTTGGAGGCGCCGCGGGCCGCATTCGCGGGGTTCCGAGGAGCATCCGGCGGAAGGGAGTCAGCAGGCATGGAGGCCTCCCATCGGATGTCGTGTTCGTCCGTCACGCGGCGGGCTTCCGTTGGGTCGATAGGCTGCCAGGAGCGGCGTGGGTCGGGGGGAAGTTCCTCTGCCTGGGCAGTCTCAACCAACGCGGGGTGCGCCCGGTAGATCTCCTCCATTGCCAGAGGCAGGACCGGTTGGAAACGCCAGCTTGCCAGGTCATTGGCGCCATATCCCCCGCCGCTGTATCCGTACCCATAGCCATACCCTCTAGCGGCGGGCCCCGCGGCTCTTCCGGCGCTTTGATTGTAAGACTCAGGGCTGTGAGCCTCGAGGGTTGGCGATCCGGAAAGGTCGCTCACGTTCAATTGTTCCCCTTCCCATAGCATCGGCAACACCTTCCAGAGAGCGGCCCTCAGCGGGTCTTCGACCCGCAGCCATCCCATCGCGAACGGCGCATAGGGCTGGCTTGGGCCTTCGGTCGCGCTCGTCGGGCGGTCCTGCGTCGCGGGCGCGCCCTCGAACGGCGGAACGAAGGCGGGGATCAGGTCTTCGAGCCGTTCCGGCATCTGCCCATGTTCCTTCCGGTACAAGCGCGCCGCGTAGGCCAACTCTGCAAGACGGCCATAGGTAGCTGTCGCCCGTCCTCGAATCCCCGCCTCATCCGCTTCAGGCTGGCGTAGGCTGGCGGCCATGAACGCTGCCGTCCACGGGTCGATACGCTCGACGAGATGGTCCGGGAACCCACATTGCCTTAGGAAATCAGGAGTCGAAGTGGAGACTTCGCGCAGCCACTTTGTCTCGGCGCACACCTCGGTCCAACGATAAGGGATATCGTGCGAAGAGGCATTGGCGCTTTCGAGTTTGCGGGAAAAACGCGCCGCCCACGACCGTAAAGCGGCAGTGGGAAAAGCACGACTACCCCGCACGCACTGACTGATCGACTGCTCAAGCACGAGCCGCAAGACGCCAATTCGTTCGCGTCTTTGGTCGCCAAGACTGATCAGCATCGCCATCTGGAAATAGCCTTCGGTCATCCATAGCAGCCGGTCCGCCTGTGGATCGCTGGCGCGGAGCGCAATGAGAGAGTTGAGCGCAAGGCGCTCGACCTCCTCCGGCGGGTTGCTATTGAGCAAGGCGGTGTACCCCCCGTACGCGGTTGCACGCGTGACCGCGGCAATCAGGTAGCCGATGCCCGAAGACGCCCGCGCCGGATCGCCGATAAGCGCCGACTCATCCAGTTGCGCCAGCGCCGCCGACCAGTCGCCGCGCAGCGCGGATTGGCCGCTCTCCACGCGAAGGAGCTTGGCGCTGGTTTGCAGAAACAGAAAATCAGGAGTGAAGATCAGACGGTTCCACCATCTCTCCCTTTCAGCATCCGACGGATTCGCTGACGGGTCCAACTTGCGCAAAACGGGGGCGATGGGAACGTACCAGTTTCCCTTCTTCCCCAGGTCCATTGTCTCACGAAGGATCGCTCCATAAGCGCGACCCACGGCGCTAACGTCCTCTTCCAGCGCAGGCGCGGCTTGCATAAGGGCGAGGAGCCGGCGAACGCGTGGATCGTTTCCGAAGGCCGTGCGCAATCGCTTCGTCTCCGGTCGTTCCTCGAGTGCCTGAATATCCTCCATGGCGGATGGGCCATAGCCTCGCTGGAATTCGCTGTCGCGCCATTCCGCAATGGCGAAGACTGCTTTCTTGTCCAGCGGCGGAACCATTTGCAGCCGGAACATAAGCGCCGGCCAGCCGACGGCGAAGAGGCAGACGGCGTAGAGCCAGCCGAAGCGGCGAAAGTGAGGAGGCATGGGCGGATCTCCGAGGGTGGCGATTGCCGATTGCCGAATGTCGATTGCCGATTGAACGGCGGTTTCTGGGGGCGCGGGTGTCCACCCCCGCTTCCTACATAAGTAATTCATTATTGAAGCGGGTGAGCACCCCCGCGCCCCCAGAAACCGCCTAGATCCCAAACACCAGAAACGCCAAGTCCCGCCAGTCGCACAGGAAGATGGTAAAGAAGATTTCCAGCATAATGACGGCGAAGAGAAGGCCGAGAAGGCTTCGGGCGCCGAGGCTCAGTTCCAGCAGTCGCGTCCGGCAGAAGAGGAAGAAGAGCCAGCCGATCAGCAGCGCCGCCGCCACGAGGCAGTTGACCACCTCGCGCGCCTGGAGGGGAATCGTCTTGTCGCTTTCCTTGATTGCGGCGAGGCCGTCCGCGAAGAGGATCGCGAAGACCAAAGGCAACACGATTGCGCAGACGACTAAGGTGACGATCGGCGAGCGCAGATGAAGACTCAGGATGGCGACGAAGACGATGGCCGATGCGCTGAACAGGATGGCCTTCAGGAAGACCACCCACTCCCACTTCGGCGGCGCGCCCTTCCACCAGACCGCCAACAGGAAAACGTAGAGCGCGGTTAGAACGAGCCACTGGATCGCCAAGGCCCGCAGCTTCTGGCCGAGGATGCGCCAGCGCGGAATCGGCAGCGTGTATAAGAACGAGCGCGCTGGATCGAACTCCTCGGGCGAGAGGAAGGTCGAGCTCAAGATCGCCACGCCAAGGGCGAACGCGCTCAGCATTGCCAGAGACGCGCGGCCTGGGTCTAATTCCCAATACTGCGTCGTTCCCAGCCAAGGCACAGCGGAGCAAAGGAACGGCGCCGCCGCGATCAGGCCGAGCAACAACGGCAGCAGCCACCGCCGCGCGCGCCATTCCTTCCACGCCAACCCGCCGATCAACGCTTGTTCGTTCATGCGTGTCTACTCCGTGCAGCGAAGAGTCTTCGTCGTTGGCGGTTGCTGGGAGCGAGGACGTCCTCACCCGCTTCAATAGTGAATTCCTTATGAATGAAGCGGGCGAGGACGCCCGCGCTCCCAGAAACCGCGATCGCAACTCACTTCGCCTCCCGATTCCGAAATCGCTCCGCCGCCACCGCCAGCGCGATGAGGCCGCCCAGCCAAGCCGCCGGCGGCGACCAATGGCCTCCTGGGTGAAGCGCTTCCGCCAAGCCGGGAAGCCACCGGTCAACCATCCGCATTCCCAGGAGCGTATAGGCAGCCGCCGCCGCGCCGCCGACCACCGCCGCCGGCACGGGACGCCCGATCCACGCGCCGGCCGCCAATCCGAAAACGAACAGGATGCCTATCCACGACACCGTGGCGTACTGAAGC
>JAPLSS010000330.1 GCA_026398515.1 Candidatus Sumerlaeota bacterium
AGCGGCGAAGAAGCCCGCGATTGCGAAGAAACCGGCGGCGAAGCCCGTCGCAAAGGCGGCAAAGGCGCCGGCGCCGCGCAAAGTCGCGCCGAAGAAACCGGCGCCGCCAAAGGCCGCCGCCAAGAAGCCGGCCGCGCCCAAGCGCCTCGTGAAGAAGATCATCGAGAAGCCGGCCGCGCCCAAGCGCCCCGTGAAGAAGACCGTCGAGAAGCCGGTCCCGAAGAAAGCCATGGCGGCGAAGGCGCCGAGGAAGCCCCCGATCAAGGCGGCCCCGCCGGTTCAGCCCGAGGCGAAACCCGCGGAAGAAACGGTGGTCGAAGGCGTCGAGGTGACGACCGACAAGGCGGGATTGATGACCTCGGGCATCTATGGCGGCGTCGTCGTGTGCGAAAGTCCGGGCCGCCTGCCGAAACGCTCGCCTTATTCGCAGCGCGAACGCGAGCGCTTGCACAAGCAGCTGATGCAGGAACGCGAGCGGGTGACCGAGAGCCTGGCGCGTCTGGAGCAGGCGGGCATCGCGGCCGGCTCGTACAGCGACGAGCACAAGGTCCCCGGCTATTCGAACGATCCCACGGAATTCGCCTCGGACTACCAGGCGGCCGACACGAGCCTCGGTCTGCGCGCGCTGGAGGAGACCCGGCGCCAGCAGGTCGAAGAGGCGATGACGCGAATGAGGGACGGGCTGTATGGGGTGTGCGTGGCCTGCGGAAGCAAGATCGGCTATCAGCGGCTGATGGCCAAGCCCTTCGCCGTGTTGTGCATTTCGTGCATGGAGAATTACGAGAAGCGCCGCCCGCGCTAAACGCCTTATCCTCAGGCTCGGAGTGCGACCTTTAGGTCGTATAGGACATATAGGCCGTATGGGTCCTATAAGCCCGTTGAACGGTCGCGCTCCGTGCCACCCAAAGCCCGACCTTGCCCAAACCAACCCGCTTCCGCCTCGGCTTTTTTGCGACTTCCCTGGTCTGCGTGGGGCTGGACCAGGCGACGAAGTATTGGGCGCTGCACTTCCTTTGCGACTCGCCCATCATCGTCATCCCCAACGTCCTGTTTCTGCGCCTGGCGACCAATCCCGGCGCGGCGTTTTCCATGTTCTCCCATTATCCCTCGGTGTTGACGGTGGTCGCCTGCATCGTGGCGGTCGTCGTGTTCGTGTGGCTGATGCGCATCCCGCGCTGGGACTGGCCGACGGCCCTGGCGCTGAGCCTCATCCTCGGCGGGGCGGCCGGCAATCTCGTCGACCGCTTCCGCTTCGGCGAAGTCGTCGATTTTGTCGAAGTCCATTTCGAGTTCCTCAACTGGTCGTGGCCGACGTTCAACCTGGCCGACAGCGCCATCTGCGTCGGCATGGGGCTGCTGCTCTTCGCCACCGTGTTCCCGCGGAAAAGTCCGGAGGAGCAGCCGCAGCCGGTCGGCGATCAGGCGATGTGATCAAAGGCTTGTCCGGGTTATGAACGCTGGCGCGCTGGCCCTTGTGATCGCGGGCGCGTTTCTCCACGCCCTCTGGAATCTCGCAGCCAAGAAGGCGTCGGGCGGCTTGCCGTTTGTCTGGCTCTTCGGACTGGTAAGCTTGGTGTTCATCGCTCCGGTTGGCGTCTGGTTCTGGCTTCGCGATCCCCGGCCGATAAACGGCGCGGCATTGTCGGCGGTTCTGGCAAGCGTCGGGGCGCACATTGCCTATTCCTTGGTCCTGCAAAAAGGCTATCAACAGAGCGATTTCTCCCTGGTCTATCCCCTGGCTCGTGGCACGGGGCCCTTGTTTTCGGTCTTCGGCGCGATGACGGTTCTCGGCGAATTGCCGAGCGCGCTGGGGTGGAGCGGAATCGGGTGCATCCTGATCGGCATCTTCCTGATCTCCGGAACGGAGCAACTCCTTCGCGCCGCGGATGACCGCCTGCTCAAGGGGGTGATGTGGGGAGGTCTGACCGGCCTATGCATTGCGGCTTACACGGTGATCGACGGGTGGGCGGTGAAGGCGCTGGGCATGTCGCCGCCGGTCTATTACGCGCTGGGACTGGCGTTGCGCTCGACGCTGCTGGCGCCGTTCGCGTTGCGCGACACGCGGGCGCTGCGGGACCAGTGGCGCATGAACGGACGCCATGTCTTCGCTGTCGGCATCCTCTCTCCCCTGGCCTATACGCTGGTGTTATTCGCGGTAAAGCGCGCGCCGCTGAGCTACGTGGCGCCCGCGCGCGAGGTGTCGATGCTGATCGGCGCCGTGCTCGGCGCGCAGCTTCTGCGGGAGCAAAACGTTCGCTCCCGCATGGTTGGCACGGCGTTGATGTTGCTGGGCGTCGTCCTGCTGGCGCGAGCTTGATGGCAACCGATCGGGGCTTGGGGCATCGAAGTCACGACGATTCGAGCTAGGAACCAGCAAGCAGCTCAGCGCCCCACGACATGGCCTCGGTTCGCTTCGATGGCCTTCTTGTACTCGAAAAAGGAGGGATTGCGCTTGTTGAGCAGCGTCAGCAGATCGGTGGCGGTCCCTTTCGTCGGCCGCCATTCTTCGTAGTCGAAAAACAACCATCCGAAGAACGGGACGATTCCCGCCATCCGGCGCGTCTGGCCGAAATCGCACGCCGCCTGGATGAACTTGACGTCCAGGTCTTTTCGGGCCGGGTCGTAGGCGACCGCGGCGGACCCGGACCACGTCTTATTCAGCCACTCCTCAGTGATCCTCCAGGGGAACGAAGCCTTCCGCACCGACTTCTCCCTCGATGCCTCGGCGCTGATGGCCTGGATGGGGAGGTAATCTTCGATGAGTCGCGGATCACTCATGGATTGCTGCCTCTTCGGGCTTCAGGACCTTCGCCATGGCGTCAAGTTTTTCCCTAATCTCCGGATGGATTTCGTCGGGCATCATCCCGGCGGCTATCTGATAGTAGTCCTTTTTGGAGAGACTCGTCCGCGCACTCTCGAAAAAGCCCGGCAGCAGACTCTTGCTGGCGGGCATGACTAACAGGTATTCGATGTCGGTCAGCGGTTCAGTCAGCGCCGAAGGCGGCAAGTTGGCCCGGAGAAAGTCCATGCCCGCCATTCTGCGCGCGACGGCAAACATATCTCCCCGGGGTTTCTTCACAAACATATCTCCCTGGGGTCTCTCCACAAAACGAAGCAGCGCTTCGGGATGAAGCAAATAATTCTCAATCTCATACCGCCGCCAACGCAGGATCTCGAGATTATCCGCCGCAATATCGTGCTCCTGGAGGTCGCGGTTATCCCCATCAAGCAGGAGAACGCCCGCTATGCTGGGCCGGATTGCCCTCAAGGCAAAGAAGTGTGCCTTCGCCTCACGTGCGTCTCGGCCATGGATCGGATAGAAGAAAGGTTTGTCAAAGAACGGTTGCATCGGATGCGCGAGGACGCGCGCAAACTCTGCCAGCAATTTGAAATCGCTTTCGTCCTCCACAAAGAGGATATTCTGGCCGCTTTCCGCTGACAGGATCTCCAGCGAGGACAGCCGCTTGAGCGCTTCTCGAACTTGATCGCGATGCGTTTCCACCTCCAGCCGGTGCGGCTGGCCGTAGAACGAAAGAATCTGCTCCGCCGCCGTATCCTCCAGAAGGACCTCGGAATGGGTGGAAACCAGAAGCTGACACTCTCGCTGGCGGGCCACCATGCGGAGACGATTATAGACCTGGCGTTGCAGGATCACATGCAGATGCGCATCCGGCTCGTCGAGAAGAAGGACTGACGCAGGACGCGCATGCAAAAAGCCAAGAAGGGTCAGCACCTGGTGGAACCCGCTTCCAGCGGAGGCGATGTCAAACGCAGTGCGGGACCCTCGGTGTCGGTATTCAATTCGGATGAATGGATCGGTCAACTCGGCATATTGCGGATCGAGCAGCTCGTAGCCGAATAGATCGTCAACGGTCTTGACGAGCGACTGCCAGTTACCGTTTTCATCTTTTCCCCCCATCCGGTAGACCTCAAGGAGCAGGTTGCGCAGGATGTCTCCAGGTTTGCCTTGCCCGACGAGCATGTTCTGATACCCAGGATTT
>JAPLSS010000360.1 GCA_026398515.1 Candidatus Sumerlaeota bacterium
GGCGGCTGGACCCCGTGAACTTGAGCGCGCCGGTCGCCCGGACTCGCCCCACGGGGCGCTACACGCTGAACAGGCAATTGGCGTGGAAGGCTCCTTTCATCCTTCAAGATCGAGATGGCTTTCCTCGGCATACGGACGGTCTACCGATCTCGGCGGCTGTGTACAAAACGCGCGCCGTTGGGAAAGGCTCACCTCGCGACGCGTTCACAGGGAGTTTGGCAGACCGTGTGTCAACGTCGCGGTTGAGCCCCCATTTTCCGTCCGCGGAACATGGCAGGCTCCACCCGATTGTTGGACGCGCTTTCTACTTTGATTCAGGCAGTTTGCGTTTCAGGTAATGCCAGAACAAGCACGTGGCAACGAGCTCCCAGCCTTCCCGCCCGTACTCGTTCAGAATTCTCGACGTCGTCTCGCCGCCGCCCCAAATCCATATGCATTTGTACTCGAAGCGATCCATGGCCTGCCTCCTGCGCGTGTTTTGGGCATTTCATTTCTTAAGCAGGCGGAATGTCTTCCCCCATGACCAGATTCCTGGAGAATCTTACTGGTTTTGCACCCCTTCGGCAAGAGGGATGATTGGATTTCGGGGACGGTTTGTCGATCTCAGCGGCTGTCCATGAAAGGCGCGTCGTTCAAACAGGCTTTCCTCGAGACGCGGCCAAAGGAAGTTTGGCAGTCCCCGAAACCGCCGATCGCCAGAGCGCCTATTTGGCCCCTACTCCTTCCCAGTTTTCAGGGCTCGACCACCGGGCACTGGCCTAGACCCAACGACCGGCTGACAAATGACTTGCCAATGGCCTCGTCCATGTCCTTCAACGTCTTGGGCGGACCGGCATAGCGCAGGCAGCCCGCCACGTCCTCCAACCGCGTGGGAGGAAAGAGCCCTGCGCCCGCGTCTTCATCCAGGAACGTGATGATGACGGGAGCGTTGGCTCGCGCATGCACCGGTTCCAGGGGCCTGGCTGCCCTGCCATCATAGACACCCTTCACGGCATACATGCTTCCGACTCCTTCTTCGCTTTCATTGACTAAGGTATGCTGGGGATGGGGAGAGGGGTCTGTCAAGGGCAGTCTTCCGGTTGACGGGCGCATGGAGGCGGCGGATAAGAGACTTTCGAATGCAGTGGCGGCCGCTTCATCGGGAAGGCGTTTATTGTGCAGAACTGGGCAGGAGATGACGAATGAGAGAAATCGTTTCGGACGCCAATCTCGTGGCGTATTGCGGGCTGTATTGCGGCGCCTGCCGGGCCTACCTGAGCGGCCGGTGTCCTGGTTGCCGCGAAAACCGGAAGGCATCCTGGTGCAAGGTGCGCTCCTGCTGCATTCAAAACGAGTTCACGACCTGCGCCGACTGCCGGCAATATCCCGATCCGAGCGACTGCAAGTTGTTCAACAACTGGATCGCGAAGATCTTCGCGCTCGTCTTTCGGTCCGATCGCGCCGCCTGCATCCACCAGATTCGAGCGGTTGGGGTCCAGGGGCACGCCGACGAGATGGCCCGACAGAAACGGCAGACTCGCCGCAAATGATGGGGAGCCGCTGAGCAAGCATTCTTTACAGGAAGGACCGGTGGGACTATATTGGTTTCAAGATGACGAACGGGGACGCGGCCGTGCTTTCGTCATCAGGAGGCCATTATGAAGTACACGGTCCTGATCGAAGAATCCGAAGAAGGGTTTGCGGTATCCGTTCCGGGGCTGCCGGGGCGCCACTCGCAAGGCGATACCGAGGAGGAGGCGTTGGCGAACATCAAGGACGCGATCCGCGAATACCTGGAGGTGGTTCAGGAGCTGGCCCAATCGGCCGGCGCAAAACAGGCCGCCGTCGAGGTGTGAGTCATGCCCGCGATGCCGGGGGTCAACCACCTCAACGCAGTTGCGGCGCGTTTCGGCATGCCCTAGAATGTGTGAAGATTTGGTTGCGACGGCAGGAGGTGGCGCGATGACGACACGCGAGATGATCCAAGCCGAAATCGGCAAGATCCCGGAAGACCGCCTGAGCGAGTTGTACGGCATCATCAGAACGTTTGTCGCGTCGAACTCAGCCTCGTCCCGTCCCGGGATCATGACGAAGCTCCGGCAAATACGGATTCAGGGCCCGGCAGACTTCGCTACGAACTTGGACCTTTACCTGAGCGGAGAGAAGAGTGCCGACGAAGACCTTCATTGATACAGTGTTCGTCGTCGCTTTGATCAACCAGCGCGACCAATGGCACGCGCGAGCCGCGGAACTGGCAGCGGCCTCCGAGGGCCGGTCGTTTCTTATTTACCGATACGATTCTCCTGGAAATTGGAAATGTTTTGGCACGGAGATTCCGTGAGCAGGCGATAGACGCCATCGAAGGCTTCCTTTCTTCCGAGGATGTCGAGATCGTGCGCATGACGCCCGACTTGTTCTCCCGAGCTTTCGAACTCTACAAGGTCCATGACGACAAGGAGTGGGGCTTGATCGACTGCATCTCGTTTGTCGCAATGCAGGAAAACGGGATTCAGGATGCAATGACGTTTGACCAGCATTTCGTGCAGGCCGGATTTCGTGCATTGATGCGAGAGCACGAATAGTTTGCGAACCCGGAACTGCCTCTTAGGCCGATCACGCATCTCCCTCTTGTGAATTCTTTCCAGAATGGCTTAGAGTCGGCGCCGGCGGGGGGAGGATTCGCCCGAGGCGTTCGTCATTTCAGGCAAAGGGAAGGCACTCGAATGAAACGGTGGATCGTAGTGTTTTTGATGCTCGCGGTCGGCGCGGCGTGGGCGGCCGACAGCCAGCCCGCCAAGGCCAAGGCGGGCGAAGGGAAGGCGGGCAAGGCAAAAGCCGGCAAGGCCAAGTCGGCGGAGGCGAAGGCCGGCGAAGCGGCCGAGGGCAAAGAGGCGAAGAAGCCGGAACTGGGCTTTAGCGACACGCCGATGCTGCCGGGACAGAAGTGGCACGTGCACGACGTGGCCCGGCCGCAGCCGCCGGTGGTCGCGCCCGGCACGTGCAGCACGCAGGAGGCGCCCGGCAAGGCGCCGTCGGACGCGGTCGTCCTGTTCGATGGGAAGGACCTGTCGAAGTGGGAGATGGACAAAGGCGGGCCGGCGCAGTGGAAGGTCGAGAACGGCTACGTCGAGGCGGTCCCGAAACTGGGCGGCATCCGGTCGAAGGAGACATTCGGCGATTGCCAACTGCACATCGAATGGCTCGTGCCCGAGGGGACGCAGGGCCAGAGTCAGGGGCGTGGCAACAGCGGCGTGTTTCTTATGGGGTTGTATGAGATCCAGGTCCTGGACAGCTACAACAACCCGACGTACGCCGACGGCGGGGCCGGGGCGATCTATGGGCAGTGGCCGCCGCTGGTGAACCCGTGCCGCCCGCAGGGGCAGTGGCAGACGTACGACGTGGTGTGGATCGCTCCGCGGTTCGACGGCGAGAAGCTGGTCAGTCCGGCGCGCGAGACGCTCTTCTTTAACGGCGTGGTGGTTCATCACGACGACGTGTTGAACGGGCCGACCGCGCATAAGAAGGCGCTGCCCTACAAGCCGCAGCCGCCGACGGGGCCGATCGCCTTGCAGGCGCACGGCAATCCGGTTCGCTATCGGAACATCTGGGTTCGGCCGCTGAAGGGGCATGATGAGCCGTAGGGAAAAGCGGGGACAGGCGCGCTTTTCCGGCGGATCACGTCGCGACCAGTCCTAGAGCTGCGGCCCCTTCGACAGGCTCTGGACAGGCGGAAAAGCGAGAAAGCAGGCGGCGCAAGCGCCGCCGAGCCAGTCCCCG
>JAPLSS010000930.1 GCA_026398515.1 Candidatus Sumerlaeota bacterium
GCGGTGCGATTCCAGGCCGTGGTAGAAGACGCGCTCGATCTTCGGATGCCCCTCGAGCGCGCGCGCCACCGCCAGGCCGTTGGCGTTGTGCTGCTTCATGCGCATGGGGAAGGTCTTCAACCCGCGTTCCAAGAGGAAACAGGTCAGCGCCCCGGGGATCGGGCCGATCATTCCGTAGAAGCGGAACACCTCGTCGACGAGCGCCTTGGAGCCGCATAGCACGCCGGCCACCAGGTCGTTATGGCCGCCGAGGTATTTCGTCGCCGAATGGATGACCAAGTCGACGCCTTGTTCGATGGGGCGCAGATTGTAAGGCGTGGCCAACGTCGAGTCGATCATCGTCATGCAGCGGCGGCGTTTGGCCAACGCGACCAATTTCGGCAGGTCGATGCAGCGCATGTATGGGTTGGTCGGCGTTTCGGAGAAAAGGATGTTCGTGTTCGGCCGGATCGCCGCTTCGATCGAGGCGATGTCGGGCTTGGCCAAACTGTAGGGGACATTGAACTTCTTCAGCATCCGGTCGGCGAACTCGCGCGTTTGTCGGTAGCAGTCGTCGGTGAAGACGACGTGGCCGTCGGGCTTGGCGAAGGTCAGGAGCGGCAGAATGACCGCGGCCATGCCGGAAGAGAAAATCAGCGCGCGTTCGGCGCCTTCCAGCGCGGCCAGTTTGCGCTGCGTCTCCGTCTGCGTCGGGTTGCCGTAGCGCCCGTATTCGGCCTCGCGGAGCTGGCGGCCCTGGAGCTTCGCGTCCATGTATTCAATCAGCTCGGCGCTGGTGTCGAAGTAGTAGTTCGACGTCTGAATGATGGGAGTGGAGACCGAATGATGGGCCTTCGGCAGGCGTCCGGGGCCGTGAATGGCCAGCGTGGACTCGCCCCACTGGGATGGGTCTTCGTTCTTAGACATGCAGCGATTCTCTCCTTTGCAATGCTTCGTCCAGCGCGCGGTGTACGGCGTCGACGTCCGGGGGCAACTCGATGGGCGGATTCGCGAAACGGCAATCGAAATCGAGTTTCCGGTCGTGATACTGGACTTTGAAGTCGGTGAATTTCAGCCCGTGCGCGGTGGAGATGACCACCACGCGCATGCCGGGCTCGATGGTCCCGCGTTTGGCCAGTTTGATCAGCGCGGCCAGGGCCACGCCGGTGTGCGGGCAGGCGAACATCCCCATCTTGTCGGCCAGCGCCGAGGCGTCGGCCAGCTCCGATTCGGAGGCCTGCTCGACGACCCCCTCGAACTGCTTCAGGACGCGGATGGCTTTCTGAACGCTGACCGGATCGCCGATCTGAATGGCGCTGGCCAGGGTCTTCTTCGCTTGCATGGGTTCGAACGTTTCGAAGCCCTTCAGGTACGAGCAGTAAAGCGGATTGGCGTTTTCGGCCTGGGCCACGACGATGCGCGGGAACTTCGAGATCAACCCCAGATCGCGCATCATGATCAGGCCCTTGCCCAGCGCCGAGACGTTGCCCAGGTTGCCGCCGGGGATGATGAAGACGTCCGGCACTTCCCAGTCGAATTGCTGGACGATCTCGATGCCGACGGTTTTCTGCCCCTCGACGCGCAGCGAATTCATCGAGTTGGCCAGGTAAATCGTCGGGTCCCTGGTGATCTGCTGGACGACCTTCATGCAGCCGTCGAAGTCGGTGTCGAGCGACAACACCAGCGCGCCGTTGGCGATCGGCTGCACCAGCTGCGCGGTGGAAATCTTGCCCTTGGGGAGAAGGACGATCGACTGGATGCCGGCGGCGGCGCAATAGACGGCCAGCGCGGCCGAGGTGTCGCCGGTCGAGGCGCAGGCCACCGCGCGGATCGGCGCGCCGTCGGCGATCATCTGCTTGACCTGGGTGACCAGGACCGTCATGCCCAGGTCTTTGAACGAGCCGCTGTGGGTGTTGCCACACAGCTTGATCCACAGGTCCTCCAGGCCGAACAGTTTCCCGAGACGTTCGGCCCAGAACAGATTGGTGCCGCCCTCGTAGAGCGAGACGATGTTGTCGTTGTCGACTTGCGGGAGAACCCACTCTTTCTTGCCCCAGATGCCTGAGCCGTAGGGCCACTCGGTCGTGCGGTAGCGCTCGTCGAACAGTTTCATCCACGCCTTGGCGTCGCGGCGCTGCAACCGCTCCAGGTCGTGGCGCACCTCCAGGAGCGAGCCGCACGCCTCGCAGCGGTAGATGATCTGGTTCAACGGATAGGCGCGGTTGCACTCTTCGTTGATGCACTGGAACCACGCGCGGTAGGGCATGGGTCCTTCCTCCTCGGCCGAACGACGAAGCTGTAGGCGCAGTCT
>JAPLSS010000218.1 GCA_026398515.1 Candidatus Sumerlaeota bacterium
GGTCGATTCCAGCGGCCAATGGCTGGAGTTGCGCGCCGCGTGCAGCGCCGTGGACGCGCACGGGCGGTCGTTCGCCCCGGGCGAATGGAAGGGCAAGCGCTTCCGCGTGGGCGAAGGCGTCATGGGACGGGCCGCGCAGACGGGAGAGGCGATCCGGGTGGAGGACGCGGCGAACGACTCCGTCTTTCTCCAAGACCCCAACTGCCACGTCTCCGTCCGTTCGCTGTTGAGTTTCCCCCTGTGCATTGAGGGACAGACGATCGGCGTGCTGAATCTGAGCCATTCCCAGCCGCATTTCTTCCAGGTGGAAGAGGAAGCCACCCTGCGGCTGGTGGCCGACCGCATCGCCCGGCTGGTGCGCAGCCATCTGCTCCACCGCCGCCTGCGCGAGTCAGAGGAGCACTATCGGCTGGTCTTCGAGACCAGCGGGGCCGGATTGTTCATCTATCGTTTCATCGAGCCGGACCGGTTGGCCCTACTGAGCGCGAATCCGGAAGCCGAGCGCTTGACGGGCGTGTGCGCCTCCCGCCAGCCGGACGCGGCGTTCGAGGAGACATGGAGGGGGCTGTCGGCCGGGAACTGGAAGGAAACGGCCCTCGAGGTCATGCGCGCCGGCGAAACGCGCATCCTGGAGGACCAGCCCTACGAAAGCGCCGCGTTCAAGGGATACCTGCGCCTCCGGCTGTTCCGCATCACCAGCGACCAGCTGGGCGTGACGTTTGAGAACGTGACCGAGCGCAAACAGGCCGAAGAGGAGAAGGCGGCGCTGATGGGGCAATTGCAGCAGGCGCAGAAGATGGACGCGCTGGGGAGGCTGGCCGGCGGAATCGCCCACGATTTCAACAATATCCTGCTGGCCATCCTCGGTTACGCCGAGTTGGCGGAAGAGGATTTGGCGCCGGACAGCCGGGCCCGCAGCGATCTGGGCGAGGTGGTCAGGGCGGCGACGCGCGCCACGGAACTGGTCAAGCAGATTCTGACGTTCAGCCGCCCCGGGAAGCGCATGCGCCGGGCGCTGCTGATTCGCCCGGCGATCAAAGAGGCGCTGAAATTGATGCGCAGCACCCTGCCGACCACGATCGAGATTCACGAGAGCATCCTGGCGGACGGCGTCTACG
This sequence comes from Candidatus Sumerlaeota bacterium, assembly GCA_026398515.1. Taxonomy (GTDB): domain Bacteria; phylum Sumerlaeota; class Sumerlaeia; order JAPLSS01; family JAPLSS01; genus JAPLSS01. Next base: position 1,119 of record JAPLSS010000218.1, read on the forward strand.
TCCTGGCCGACCCGACGGAAATCCATCAAGTGCTGGTCAACCTGTGCGTCAACGCCTTTCACGCCATGCGCGAACGGGGCGGGACGCTGACCGTCGGCCTGGAGGAGGTGACGCCGGATGCAAGCCTGTGCGCCAGGATTCCGGACCTGGCGGCCGAGACGCCGTATGCGCGGCTGTCGGTCGGCGACACCGGATGCGGCATGGACCCGGCCACGCTGGAGCGGGTGTTTGAACCGTATTTCACCACCAAGAAGCCGGGCGAGGGGACGGGCTTGGGGTTGTCGATGGCGCATGGGATCGTGAAGAGTTGCGAGGGCGCGATCGCGGCGCGCAGCGAATTGGGACGCGGGACCACGTTCGATGTCTACCTGCCGGTTTGCAGAGCCGTTGACGGGGATCTCGTCCAAGAGATTCACGAGGATTGGGACACGTTTCGCGGAGGCGAACGGGTGCTGTTCGTGGACGACGAGGAGACGATCGTCCGATTGATGGCGAGCAGCCTGAGCCGGTTCGGCTACCAAGTCGCGCCGTTCACCGACGCCGAGCAGGCGCTGGACGCCTTCCGCGCCCGGCCCGAGGAATTTGACGCGGTCATCACCGACCAGACCATGCCGCGGCTGACGGGGCTGAAACTGACGCGCCGGGTGTTGGGAATCCGCCCCGGCCTTCCGGTCATCCTGTGCACCGGATACAGCGAAAATGTCGACCGCCCGGCGGCTCTGGCCGCGGGCGCGCGGGACTTTTTCATGAAGCCGGTGGCGCCGCTGACTCTGGCCAAGGCGCTGCGGCAAGCGTTAGATGAGGCGAGGGAGGAACCCTGAAGTCCGCGACTACGAGGCCAGACGAAAGCAGTTTCGACCACGGAACACGCGGAAGACACGGAAAGGGAAGTGCCCGTATGGGTCTTTGCCTTTCCTTGTTGAGTGAAATGCGTCTCCCTGAGATTGCATGTGTTTTCCGTGTCTTCGGTGTTTTCCGTGGTCGAAACTGCTTTCTATACGTCTACAGGTCTTCCATCCACCGCTTCAGGACATCCAGGCAGGCGCGGGTGGCGAATTCGCCTTCGCGGCTGTAGGTGGCGCCGCCGGGGCGGTTGACTTCGTCTTCGCTGAGCGCTTTGGGGCGCCAGTGCGTTTCCAACGAGACCCAGCCGCGGTAGCCGTCGGCCTTCAACGCGCGCAGTTGGTCGAGAACGCGCGCCTGGCCGTCGCCGATCTTTAGCCACGAACACTTGCCCTCCGCGTCGCGAATCCCGTCTTTCACGTGCACGTGGACCATCCACGGCTTCTGCGCTTCATAGTCGTCGGGATAGGGGTCGACGTATTGGGGGCAGGCGATCGAGTTGCCGGTGTCCCACAGCGACTTGACCCGCGGGTGATCGAGGTGCTCGAGGAATCGTTTCGCTTCGCCGCCCGTCCCGACCGAGGTCGAGCCTTCGTTTTCGACGCCGAGAATGGCGTCCATCTGCTCGAGGATGGCGACCGGCTTCTCGTAGAGTTCCGCCACGCGCTTCAGCCGCTCATCGTCGAATTCGCCATCGCGCCAGAAGGTGAACCCGCGGACGCAGGGCGCGCCGAGCGCCTGGGCGTGATCGATGCAGCGGCGCAGGATGTCGAGGTGATGGTCGATGGCGGCCGTGTCGTCGATGCGGCACTTGTAGAACGGCGCGGCCACGCAGCAGCTCGCCAGGCCTTCCCCATCGAGCCGCGCGCGGCACTCGCGGATCTCGTTGGCCGTCAGGCGGTCCGGGCCTTTGTTCCATAGGGAGCGCAGTTCGACGCCGGGGACG
>JAPLSS010000844.1 GCA_026398515.1 Candidatus Sumerlaeota bacterium
GCCCGGACTCGCCCCACGGGGCGCTACACGCTGAACAGGCAATTGGCGTGGAAGGCTCCTTTCATCCTTCAAGATCGAGATGGCTTTCCTCGGCATACGGACAGTCACCTATTTCGCGGGGCAGAGTCAGAGCAGAATACGCGGCATCTTGCACCCGCGAAATAAGTGACTGTCCCCTTGTGCCTTCGTTTTGTGTTCTATTGAGGAACCAGAAACCGGAGCGAATGGCCGGGGGCGGGCAGCCGCAGGCTATCGCCTTTCATCGGGAATCGTTCGCCCGTCAGCGCGTCGCGCCAGGCCTCGTTGGACGCGGGCGAACTCAGCGACAGATTCACGTCGGCGGACTCGTTGCCGACGTTGACCACGGACAGCGCCTGGCCCGCGGGCGAGTCAAATTCGTAGGCGGCGATGGAGCCGCCGCATTGCAGCGTCCGGACCGAGCCGCTGCGGTCGATGATCGCCGAGAGCGCGCGGCGCGCCCCGAGCAGCGCGCGCAGGTGTTCCGCCGGCGAGGGAAGCGGGGCCGCGCCGCGCGCCCGGAGCGCTTCGTCGATCGCCTCGGCGCGTTGGCGAATCCGTTGGAACAACGCCTCGGCGCTTTCCTCGCTTCGGAAAAAACCGGCGCCTTGCATCTCCCGCGGGCTGACGTCCTCGACCTCGGGCATCGGCAGGCCGAGGAGCGCCCCGGCGTTTCTCCATTGGTGGAGCGTCTGAAGGCATTCCTCGATGAAGCGCCGGCGCCCCGTCTCGTTGCGCGCGGACGGGCGCTTGGCGGGAAGCGCCGCGAGGCAGGACGGGCCGCTTGGCGCCACGAGCCAAAACGCGCCCAGACTGAGCTTGTGCCCCAGGGCCAGGATCTGATGCAGATCGTCGAGCGACCAGCCGGTCGTGAACACGTCCGTCTTTCCCGCGGCGTTCCAGATCGGCCGCTGGCTCAAGGTGTGGATTCCCCAATCCTGCGAGCCGTCGAGATACGGGAAGAGGGCCGGCATGGCCGGCAGCTCGCAGAGGACGATGGTTTCGGGGTTTTCGCGGCGGATCGTTTCGCGCACGCGGCGGACTAATTCCACGCAGCCCTGGTTGAACACGTCGGGGCGGCCGGGCGCGTGGCCGTGCGCCGTGTTGACGCAACGCCAATCCCGTTGCGCGCCGTAACTGTCGAGATGAACGCCGTCGAACCCATAATCCCCGACCAGCCGGCGGCAGACCTCGCCAATGTAATCGACCCATTCCGGGCAGGCGGAGCACAGGTGCCAGTTGCCCGGATACGGTTCGGCGAGAGGGCCTTGCGGCGTGAGGATCGACCATTGCTCTCCGTGCGCCTGGCCGACCGCGGAGCGCTTGGAGATGATGAACGCCTCCACGTAGGCGATGGCGCGCCCGCCGCGCTCGTGAACGGCGCGAAGGCCTTCGCGCAACGCCTCGGCGCCGCCGAGGTCCGAGCGCGGAAGGTAATCGCCTTTGTTCAGCCAGAAGTTGCGCGGCAACTGCCCCGGCCAGCCTTCGTAGTAATCGACCAGGTAAATCGTGTCCGTCCCCAGCGCGCGGGCTTGGTCCAGTAGCTTCGGCAGATCGCGAAACGAGGGGATCATCTCGGGCAGCGACGGCAAGTCGGGGCGGGCGAAGGCGAGCATGCCCGCGCCGGCGGAACGCGGCATCGGGATGTAAAGCGCCGGAGTCCGCTGGATCCATTCCGGCGAGGCGGCGAAGGTCAGTTTGGGCGAGGCCGGCGGCTCCTTGGCCGGCGGACAATAGAGCGGGCCGCTGGCCGCCGCGCCCCACGCCGCCGCCTCCAGGGCCAGAAGGCCGTTCAGCAGACCAAATGTTCTTGAGAGAAGCGGCGCCATTGCGTATTGGACACGTTTGCGACCGACTGATTCAGCGAACAGCTTTCCTGAGATCGCAAGAATATGGAACGAGAAGGAGCCTTTCGGCCATGAATTTCGTCATCATCATTTCCGACACGCTGCGCTGGGACCACCTCGGCGCCAGCGGCAACTCGTGGATCCGCACGCCGAACCTGGACCGACTGGCGGCGGAGAGTCTGGTCTTCACGCGCGCGTACACGGGGTCGTTCCCCACGATCCCGCACCGCACCGACCTGATGACCGGCAAGTGGGTCTACCCCTATCGCGGCTGGTCGCCGCTGCCGAAGGATGAACCCATCCTCTCGCAGACGCTCACCGACGCGGGCTACGTGACCATGATGATCAACGATACGCCGCACCTGGTGCGCGACGGCCATTGTTTCGACCGCGGATTCCAGGCCTGGAAGTGGAACCGCGGCCAGGAGGGCGACCGCGCGATCACCGACAACATCCCCGTCGGCTTGCCGTGCGCGCCCGAGAAGATCCGCGGGCCCGAACGCATGCGCACGAACCATTACCGCTGGCGGACGCGCCATTGGGAGACCGAGCGCGACACCTTC
>JAPLSS010000960.1 GCA_026398515.1 Candidatus Sumerlaeota bacterium
CTCGTCGGACAGGCGCGGGATGCGTTTGCGCCGCGCCAGGTAGTGGCCGAAGATATTGGCGTACAGCATCCAACCGGTGATGCCCAGATACGACGAGCCGACGCGCAGGATCTTGTCCTTGTTGAACAGGTTGGTCTGGTCCTCGCGATGCGCGCCGAACACCGACAGCGAATCGCTGGCCATGACAATGTGGGAGTCTTTGCGAACCGCGACGATAACGGACATGCTTCCCATTCCACCGAGAGCGTTGAGCCGGAACGATGAGCGCGGATTGTCCGGGGTCCACCGATGCGTGGCAAGGGGAATCGCGGGACGCGGCGTTCCCGCGGGAGCGTTGTGGCGTCACTCATGCCGCGAGGCGCATTGACGGCCTTCTAACCGGTAGGCTCGGCGGATCTTGTATTCGAGGGTCTTGCGCGGACTGTTCAGCGTTCGCGCGGCCCGACTGCGCCACGCCGCCAACGACTGCTTCGGTTTGGCCGCCACGATCATGAAGGAGGGGATTTGGGAGGAGCTGCGGCGGCGAGACGAGCGGGCGCGACGCGCCTATGAGAACGCCCTGGCGCTGGCGCGGCGCGTGGGCTTTCGCCAAGCCGTTTGCGCCTGCGAGGCCAACTTGGGGAACCTGGCCGGCGGCGGCGCCTGGAGGCGGTTCTGCTCCAACGCGCGGGCCAAACCGACGAAGCCGTCAATGTGGCGCAAAAACTGGTCGAGGAAGCCGACCGCGGCGGCTACGCCGACGAGCGCGACCTAGCCGCGGCGTTGCTGAACCAATGGCGGGATGAATCGAGATCGTAGGCGATACAAATTAGGTCGCGCATAGAGTTGTCAACAAGAGCCTGCTCGTTGTAGAAGGAATGTCAATACAGGGCGAGTCCCAAATCTTCCAAGCGCTTGATGCGCCGACTTCGGCCATGCGGGCGAAGATCTCCAGGCAGGCGCCGTCGTCCGCGTCGAGCATGACCGCGCGCTTCGGGCCTTCGCCATATGCCTTCGCCTCGCGAACAAGCGTTCCGAGGGGAAGCAGGCAAAGCGACCACGAACGCGCCCGACTCATGACGGACCTTCTCTTATGGCTGGCCGATAGCGACGATTGACACGGACGGGAAGTAAGTCCGGTAGCGGCTCGCGTCCCGGGTCAGAAGGCGGAGGCCGGCGACCGCGGCATGCGCCCCGATGAAGAAATCCGGAAGCGTGGACCGCCTGGCGCCTCCCTTCTTGCGGTAGGCCAGAAACGCCTTCCCCGCAAGAAAGGCGGCCTCCAGCGGGAGCGGCAGCCGTGCAAACGAATCCGGCGGCAGCGCTTCCTCCATCTCTTCGATCCGGGCGAATCGGATCGACACTTCCGCATAGATGATCGGGTTGATGTACAGCGGCCCTTCATTCGCGGCTTGCTCGAGGGCGGCGGAGGATCGGGCGCCCCAGGCCCGGTCCGCGGTCAGAACATCCAGGATCACGTTGCTGTCGACGAGGGTTCCCGCCATCAGGCTCCCCTCGTCAACGCCATGATCTGGTCCGTGGTCATCCGGATCGTCCCCTTGCCGCTCATGCGCTCCACGATCCGTTTTCCGCGCGTTGCGCTCTTCCGCGCCACGGTAAGCCGCACGGCGTCGCCGCGCGCTTCAAACTCAACTTCCGCTCCCGGCAGGATGTTGAGCTGCTCGCGGATATGTTGCGGAATGGTGACTTGGCCCTTGGTGGTGACTCTCATCGCCGGCTCCTTTCTTACTGGGCCAAGTATTACCAGCGTCCGGCCCGGCCGTCAAGCCGATCGACGAATCTGACGCACGAGTCGGCCGGAGACGTCGTAGATGGAGGCGATCAGGGGCATCGCGCCGGGCAGGCTGTGGGTGGCGCAGCCCATGCAGGGATCGTACGCGCGGAAGGCCATTTCGATGCGGTTGAGAAGGCCGTCGGACACTTCGCCGCGGTGGATCAGGCTCTTGGCCGCCTTCTCCACGCTCATGGCGATGCGGGCGGCGTTATTCTGCGTGGCGACGATCAGGTTGGCCTTGGTGATCAGGCCGCGCTCGTCGGTTTCGTAGTGGTGGAACAGCGTGCCGCGCGGCGCTTCGATCGCGCCGATTCCCACGGCGGGGGTAGCGCTCGGAATCGACCGGATGTCCGGGCTGACGATCTCGGGATCGGTCAACAGGTCGCGCAGGCGCTCCGCCGCGTAGACCATCTCCACGACCCGCGCCCAGTGATTGGCCAGCGTGAAGTGCACGGGCTTGCCCCCGAGCGTCGAGACGTATTCCTGATAGGCCTCCTGGGCCTTGGGAGTGGCCATTCCGTCGCAGACGTTGAGGCGGGCCAGCGGCGCCACGGAGTAGACGCCGGAGTCCGCGCCTTCGGAGAACCCCTTCCACCCGACGTTCCTCAGATACGGGAATTTGACATAGCTCCACGGCTCGACGTGTTCGGCGATGTGGCTCGCATAGTCCTTGGCGGCGAACTTGGCGGTTTCCTTGCCGTCGGGACCCACGACGCGTATCCGGCCGTCGTACAGGTTCAGCCGGTTGTCCGAATCAACCATGCCCATATAGTGAGTGCGATGGGTGTAGGCGTCGGATGTAATCAGTTTGACATAATCCGTGTTTCTGAGGACCAAATCGCGGAAGACCTGCAGCGTGAAGAGGGCGAACTGGAGGCCCTCCTCGGCCAGGGGGAGAAACGAGACTCGCGCCACCGGCGCCAACGCCTTGGCTACGCCGCCCGGGAGGCCGAAAACGGGGTGGCCCGCCTTGCCGCAGAGATGCGTGGTGAGTTCCCGCAGGCGGCGGCGCATGCCGATGACCTTCTTGACCACGTCGAGTCCGACCGTCTGAAGAACGCCGGCCACGTTCCGGGCCGCCGGCGGCGCGTCGGGCCCGACGATGAAGTCCGGCCCGCCGAGAAGGAACACGTGCAACGCGTGGTCTTCGAGCGTGAAGGCGCTGTACGCCAGTTCGCGAATCTTGCGGGCTGTCGACGGAGGTTCCACGCCATAGAGCGCATCGAGGGCCTTGGCGGAGGCCAGGTGGTGGGCCATCGGGCAGACGCCGCAGATCCGGCTGGTGATCTGCGGCATGTCTTCCGCGGGGCGCCCAAGGCAGAAGACTTCAAAGCCCCGGAGTTCCGGCACTTGGAAGTACGCGCGTTCCACGTCCCCGGCGCCATCGAGGAAGATGTCGATCTTCCCATGCCCTTCCAGGCGCGTGATGGGGTCGATCGTGATGCGGCGCGGTTGGCCGTTTCCGCCCGTTGCGGTTGAAGCAGAATTTTCCGACATGACAGCTCCGCCTTCACTGCCCATTGCAGGAACCGGGAGTATGGAGTCCCGCCTTTAGGCGGAATGCCGGTCGCGATCACGGTTCCCGCTCGACTCATGCCGCCTAAAGGCGGGACTCCATACTCCCGGTCTTGATCGATTCCGGCCTGTCTGAACATAGGTGGCCAACCTTGCCGCGCAGAAGGCTCTTCGCCAGTCCGTACCGATAAAAGGTCCCGACCGGATCGGGAATGCCGGCCAAGGCGCTCTCGATCTCCCGATCTTCTTTCCCCTCCACCGAGGAGGCGAGGGCGGACAAGGCCTTCGCCCCTTGGTCTCTGACGCGAGACGTGGGGCCGAAGCAGCCGGTGCACGGCATCGCGCCCTGGATGCAGAGGCCCTCGCATCCGCTGCGGGTCGCCGGCCCCATGCAGACGATTCCCTGGGCGAGAAAGCAGAGGGCGGCGTCCATCGGCGTGAGGTGAGGCCGTTTGAACGTCTTGACGCTGAGGTCCTCGGGTTTGCTGTCCTTGCGCGGGCACTCCTCGCACAGGGCGGTGTCCGGCGCCAGCACGGTTCCCTTGGGCGGCAACTCATCCGATAAGAGCGTGGCGAGCGCTTGGCCGAGCAGTTTCGGCGTCGGCGGACATCCGGGAACGTAATAGTCCACCTCGATCACCTGGTCCAACGCTCGCGTCGTTCTCCAGAACTCGGGGAGCGTGGCCACGCGGTCGCCCTCCCGGTATGCCGACACAGGCCGCGCGCCCTGGTCGTTGACCACCGTCGGGCTTTGCGCGTAGATGTAGTCCAGGATCTGCTCGCGGTCGAATTGGTTCGCCAGACTCGGAACGCCGCCGAGTTGCGCGCAGGCGCCGAAAGCCACGACCACCTGACTCTTTCGGCGCAGGAGGCGGGCCATCTCCTCCTGCTCGGAGGTGCGAATGGCGCCGTTGAGAAGCGCGGCCCGGATCGCCCCGTCGGCCAGGGCTTCCACGTCGCGCCGTTTGAAATCCATGGCCACGGGCCAGAAGACGATGTCCACGGCGTTGAGAACGCTCAGAACGCCTTCGGCCAGGTCGACGACGGCTTCCTCGCACCCTCCGCAGGATGCGCACCAGTACAACGCCACCTTGGGCTTTGCCGGAGGATCAGGCATGAGACGCGGACTCCCTTTCCGGGACCGGGCGTATGGAGTCCCGCCTTTAGGCGGAATGCCGCGCATCGAGCCGAGTCCGGCATTCATTCCGCCTAAAGGCGGGACTCCATACGGCCGGTCGTTCATTCATTTCGAGCGGGTTCAATGGCTCTAGAGGATTCACCCGGCCCTTCGCCAGCCATCGCATGCTCCAGTTCTTCCAAATCCTTGCCCCAATCCCGGAAGCGGCCGGGCGCGTCCAGCGGCCCCAGGGCGCGCAGGCGCGCGGCCATGTCATTGACCACCGTGCGCACCTTGTCGCCCTCGGCCGCGGAGATCCATTCGAGGCGGCAGCGCCCCTCCTCGATCCCGAGATCGCGAAGCAGCCGCGTGAGCAGACGAAAGCGCCGCAGGCATTTATAATTGCCCTCGATGTAATGGCAGTCGCCGGGATGGCAGCCGCCGATCAGCACGCCGTCGGCCCCGCAGGCGAACGCCTTCAAGACGAACTGCGGATCGATGCGTCCGGAACACATGACGCGGATGACGCGAATGTTCGGGGCGTACTTCATGCGCGACACGCCCGCCAAATCGGCCGCCGTGTACGTGCACCAGCTGCAGAAAAAGCCCACGATCCGGGGTTCCCGAGCTTCAGACATGGGCCAGCGTCTCCTCGATCTCGGCGTCGATTTGCTCGTCCTCGAACAGGTTCTGCGTGATCGAGCCCGAAGGACAGGCGGCGGCGCACGTGCCGCAGCCCTTGCACAGCGCCAGGTTGACCTGCGCCTTCTTGCTCTCTTCGTTCAGCGTCAGCGCGTGGTAGGGGCAAAGCGGAATGCAGGTCTTGCATCCCGAGCAGTCGTCCAGCACCGCGACGGTGTTCGGTTCGAGTTCGATGTGCCCCTTGCTGATCATCGCCAGGACGTGGGCCGCGGCGGCGCTGCCCTGCGCCACGGCCGAGGGGATGTCCTTGGGCCCCTGGCAGCAGCCGGCCAGGTACACGCCATCCGTCGTCGTTTCCACGGGCGCCAGTTTCGGGTGCCGCTCCAGGAAGAACCCGTCGTTCGAGCGGGAAATGTGGAGCATCCGCTGGACGGCCTCGGCGTCGGCGCGCGGCTCCATGCCGACCGCCAGAATGACCAGGTCCACGGGAATCCGCCGGACGAAGCCCGCGAGCGTGTCCTCCACGCGAAGGACCAGCTTGCCTTCTTCCTCCGGCGCCATTTCCCAGTCCCGGACCTCGCCCACGCGGCCGCGGACGAATTGCACTCCTTCGCGCATCATCCGATCGTAGAATTCCTCGTAGCCCTTGCCCGTGCAACGCATGTCGATATAGAAACTGTAGACGGTGGCGCCGGTGTGCTCCTTGACCAGGTGCGCCAGTTTCAGCGCCGTCATGCAGCACACCGTCGAGCACCAGCGGTTTGTGTTCTCGTCGCGCGACCCGACGCAATGAAGGATGCCGACCGATTGGGGGACCTGGCCGTTTCGCAGAAGCACCTGGCCGCCCGTGGGGCCCGAGGCGTTGACGAGGCGTTCGATCTCCAGCGACGTGTAGACGTTGGGAAACTCGCCATACCCGTATTGCGGCAGGCGCGCGGGGTCGAACGTCTGGAAGCCGGTGGCCACGATGATCTGGCCGACCTCGATCTCCTCGACGACCTCCCGCTGGTCGAAGCGGATAGAATCGCGGGCGCAGGCCTCTTTGCACGGCTCTTTGCACTTGCCGGTCTTGAAATGCAGGCAGGTCTTCGGATCAATCGCCACCACCGGCGGGACGGCTTGCGGGAACGGCATGTAAACGGGTTTGCGCTTCTTCAGTCCGAGTTCGAACTCGCTGGGGAATCGGGCATCCTTGTAAATGCAGGCGTCGACGCATTGCATACAGCCGACGCAGGTTTCCTCATCCACGTAGCGCGGTTTGCGCCGCACCTGGACCCGAAAGTTCCCAATGTAGCCATCGATTTTTTCCACCTCGGAATACGTCCACAAGACAATGTTCCGGCTGTCGCGGACGGCCGACATCTTGGGCGTCAGAATGCAGGCCGCGCAGTCCAGCGTCGGAAACGTCTTGTCGTATTTGGCCATGTGCCCGCCGATGGTCGGCTCCCTCTCCACCAGGTAAACGCGCTTGCCGGCCATGGACAGGTTCAAGGCGGCGTTGATGCCGGCGATCCCGCCGCCGATGATCAGCGTGTTCGGATTGACCCCCACCCGCATTCGTTCCAGCGGGCGATGATAGGCGACGCGGCGGATCGCGGCCCGGATCAGATCCCGGGCCTTCCGGGTCGCCTGGGCGCGGTCTTCGTGAACCCAGGCGTCTTGCTCCCGGATGTTGACCATGTGAAACAGGAAGGGATTCAGGCCGCCGCGCTCCACGGCGCCGCGAAACGTGGCCTCGTGCAGCAACGGCGAACACGCCGCGACGACGACCCGTTCCAGGCGATGCTCCTTGATGTCCTGAATGATCAGTTCCTGCCCTGGATCGGAACACATGTATTTGTAATCGCACGAGACCACCACCCCCGGCAATTCCTCGGCGTGCCGGCGCACCGCGTCGACGTCCACCGTGTCGGCGATGTTCGTTCCGCAATGGCAGATATAGAAGCCGGTTCGTGGACTCCCCTTCGCAAGGCCCATTCTCTCCCCCTCTTCCGCCCTTCCATCCCCTCGCCGGCATCGGTGTTTCCGTGAATCGTCCTGCCCCTAATCGTCCTGCCTTTGTCGATTCCGTCTCTCCGCCCTATCCAAGGCAGGACGATTGGGGGGCAGGACGATTTAAGCTCAAGGTCGATTCCCACCGTCGGGGCGCACAATATCGCTTCACGCCCACGCCGCCAGCAGCGGCCTGACCGACGAGATATTCCGGCGTAGTCCCAGTCGGTCCGCCGGCGCCCCGAGCGCTAAGCCCAGCAACTGCGTGAAGTAAACCACCGGGATCTCCGCGTCGCCACCGTGCCGCCTTTTGATCTCCCGCTGGTAGGAATCGAGATTGAACTGACACAGCGGACAACAAGCGGCGATCACATCGGCCCCGCGCCGCGTGGCCTCACGCAACAGAATGTAGGTCAGCCGCAAGCCGACTTCGGTGACCGTCCCCGTCAGGCTTCCTCCGCAGCAGCGCGTTCGCAGGGGGAAATCCACGGGGGCGGCGCCGGCGGCTTCCAGAAGCCGGTCCATCGAGGTCGGACGGCGTTGGTCGTCGAAGGTCGCAAAGGGGCGGACCACCTGGCATCCGTAATAGGGCGCCACGTGGAGACCCGTCAACGGCTGGCGAACCTTCGACCGGATCGCCTCCAGCCCCACGTCGTTGACGAAGACGTCGAGCGGATGGCGAATGGCGATCTTGCCGAAATACGTCAACCCGCCGGCCTGGATCGCGCGGCGGATATGCCGCCCCGTGTCGTCGTACTCCTCAATCAGCTTCTTGGATTTCATCAACTCCAGATAACAGCCGCTGCACGGCGCCACCACGGCCCCCGCCTGCAGCCTTTCGGCCAGCGCCAGGTTGCGCGCGGCCAGGGCCAGGGCCTGGGTCTCATCCACCGACATGTACGCCGTGGCCCCGCAGCAATTCCAGTCGGGGATCTCCTCCACCTCCATCCCCAGCGCGCCGCAGACCGCGAGAAACGATTCCTCGTAGGCGCGCCCCGTTCCCTTCAACGAACACCCCGGGAAATACGCGTATTTCATGGAACCGGCCCCTCCCCCGCCTCGGCGGTCGCGGTCGCCAGAACCGTCCGCAGCTCGTTGACGCGCTCGATCCTCTCCGCCCGGAACGAGAAGCGGCCTCGGGTGATCAACTTCAGGCCCATTCGCCACATCCCCAGCAATTTCAGAAGATTGGTCTTCAGATACAGGTTGAGCACCAACCGCGATTCCGTGGCGCGACCGCGGGAGCGGACCATCCGGGAGAATTCCCGCGCCAGGACGGGAATCGGAGACCCTTTGGGATAGAGGCCTTCCCGAATCGCCAGGCGCTTGAGGGAATACATGATGTCCGTGATGCTGACTTTCTTCGGGCACTCCACCGCGCACGCATAGCACGAAGCGCACAGCCAGATGGTGTTGCAGCTGAGCGCGTCGTTCTTGAATCCCGCCCGCGCCAGGTTGATGACGCGCCGGGGAGTCAAATCCATATACGCGCTCAGCGGGCAGAGGCCCGAGCAGGTGCCGCACTGAATGCACTGGGTCAGCGTCTTGCAGCGAGACGACCCCATGAGATCCTGGGCGAAGCGTGGATCGCGCTGGGAATCATAGCGCATTCGCTGAGGAATGATCTCCATTCCACGGAACTCCTTGGCCGAACGCTATTGTGAAGATCTACCGCGAACTCGCCCACGCACTGCTCTTAGTCGGGTCAAACTCTTTTGTCAAGGCATATTGCGGGCGACATTTTCACCGTCCATCCACGCCGATCGGCGAATGTTGGCGCAGGCGCATCGCGCCGTGGTTCCTGGACCCCCGTCGCACTCGGGGCAGTCCCAACATCCCTTGTATGCGGGCGAAGTGGACGCAGACCTCGGCAAGGGCGGCGTCCTCCGGCGCCGCGGGGCTTGACCACGCGAGGCTTGACCATCTGTTTGGGGTTTGCTCTGCTGGCGCCAACGATGGAGTAGCCGCTTTTGCGGACGGAAAGGCAGGGAGGCGATGCGCACGCCGAATTTGCATTCATTAAAGGCGGTCAAGCCGGGTCTGGCGCTTCTGCTGGCGGGGGCCGTCGGACTCGCCGCCGCCGCGCAGAACCCCGACGCCACGCGCGGAAGACCGTCCGATCGCTTGCTTCAACTGGCCGGCGTCGGGCCGGGGCTCTGCGCCGTCGTGGGCGACTCGAGCGGGGAGATCGCTCTCGAACTGGCGCGGCGGACCGAGGCGTGATTTACGTTCAGCTGCAAAGCCCCGGCGACGCGGCGAGGGCGCGCCGGGCGGCGGACGAGGCGGGATTGTACGGCACGCGCGTCTACGTCGACACCGGGCCGCTCTCCCGACTCCACCTCGCCGACAACGTCGCCGACGCGCTCATCGCCGTCGGCGAAGCGGCGTCGATGCCGAGAGCCGAAGCCCTTCGCGTCCTGCGCCCGCAGGGGAAAGCGCTCGTCGGCGACAACGAACTGACCAAGCCGTTCCCCGCCGGCGTGGACGAGTGGTCTCATCCGTATCACGGCCCCGACAACAACCCCCTGTCGCACGACCAGGTCGCCCGCGCGCCGTACCTCACCCAATTCCTCGCCGAGCCGCGCTACGCTCCCCTGCCGCAGGCGGCGGTCGCTTCGGCCGGACGCGTGTTCAAGGCGTTCGGCCACATCGCCTTCAAGACGCGGGAAGAGCCGTGGCTGAATACGCTGGCGGCGTTCAACGGCTACAACGGGGCGCTTCTGTGGCGGCGCGAAATCACCCCCGGGCTGATGGTGCATCGCAATACGCTGATCGCCACGCCCGCGGACGTCTACTTCGCCGACGACAAGTCGTGCAAGGTGATCGACGCGGCGACCGGCGACGTGAAAGACGAGATTGCTCCGCCGAAAGACGTGGCCGGCGGGACGTTCTGGAAGTGGATGGCGCTGGAGGAGGGAACGCTCTACGCGTTGCTCGGAGAGCCGGAAGAGCTGGACCCGGTCATTCGCGCCAAACGCGAGTCGAAGGGCTGGCCGTGGGTCCCGCTAACGCCCGGCTTCGACAAGCCGGAGACCCCCTGGGGTTACGGGAAGACACTGTTAGCCATCGACCCAGGGACCAAGAAGATCCTGTGGCGCCATCAAGAAACGAAACCGATCGACAGCCGCGCCCTGTGCATGAAGAACGGGCGCATCTATGCGTTTCGGTTTGGCGCGTATCTGACCTGCCTCGACGCGAAGACCGGCGCGGCGCTCTGGCGGAAGACTCCCTACAACGCGCCCCAGCTGTTCGCCGCCCTCGGAGGCCAACTCAACCGCCAGGGTTGGCAAACAAACTGGCGCACCACGGCGTACCTGAAATGCAGCGACAAAGCGCTGTACTTCGCCGGGCCGACGATCGGCAAACTGCTCGCCGTCTCCGCCGCGGACGGCCGCGTTCTCTGGGAGCATCCCTACGACAACTACGAGTTGGTTCTCACCGAGGACGGCCTGTACGGCGTCAGCGGGCCGCAGGGCGACGAGCCCAGCCGGAAGTTCGATCCGTTGACGGGCGACATCCTCGCGGAAATCAACCTGGGCCGCAAGTCGTGCACACGCCCCGTCGGCTGCGTGGACGCCGTGTTTTGCCGCGCCAACGAAGGGACTACGCGGCTCGATCGCGCGACCAATCGCCCGCAGGTGATCTCGCCGATGCGCGCGCAGTGCCACGACGGCGTGACGATCGCGAATGGGTTGCTCTATTGGTGGCCGTCGGTTTGCGACTGCAACCTGACGCTTTACGGCATCACCTGCCTGGCCCCGGCGGGCGACTTCGATTTCGGCCAGGACGCGGTGGAGTCCGAGCGCCTGGAAAGACTCGTGGACGATGAAGACACGGTCGCCAGTCTGCCGGGGTCCGAAGCCGACTGGCCTACGTTCCGCGCAAACAACAGCGCCTCGGCGACGACCAAGGCGGCGATCGCCAGCCCGGCGGCGCAGAGCTGGGCAGCCTCGCCGGACGCCGCGTTCGCCCCGACGGCCCCAACGGCCGTCGGCGGCCTCGTCTTCCTCGGCGGATCGGACGGGATTGTCCGGGCGCTGGATGCGACAACGGGCCAGTTGCGTTGGAAGGCATACACCGGCGGCGACATCCGCTATCCGCCGACCATCTGGCAGGGGCGCGCCCTCGTCGGCTCCGGCGATGGATGGGTCTATTGCTTCGAGGCGGCGACGGGACGACCGCTGTGGCGGTTCCGCGCGGCGCCCGCGGAGCGGCGCATCCCGGTCTACGGCGAACTGATGTCCACCTGGCCTGCGGCCAGCGGCATCCTTGTCGACCCTTCGGCAGGCTCAGGGCAGGCGG
Source organism: Candidatus Sumerlaeota bacterium (assembly GCA_026398515.1). GTDB lineage: Bacteria > Sumerlaeota > Sumerlaeia > JAPLSS01 > JAPLSS01 > JAPLSS01. The sequence continues at coordinate 11,343 of JAPLSS010000960.1, forward strand.
CCACAGCCTACGCGGCGGCCGGCATCGTCAACTACGACGGCACGCACGTCTATGCGCTCGACGCCGCCACGGGCCGCCTGAAATGGCAGAACAACTCCTCCGGCCATCTCGATCCCGACTCCCAAAACGGCGTCAGCGTGCAGGGCCACATGATTCTTTCCGGCGGGAAACTCTACCTGGCCGGGGGAAACGCCGTCTCCCCCGCCGTATACGACCCGGCCGACGGGCGCTGCCTCAATGATGTGAACCAACTGATCCGGGAAGAGACCCGCCACATCCCGAACACGGCCAGCCCCCGCGGCTGCGAACTGTATGAGATCGCCGGCGCGGTGAGGGTGAGCGGCAAGCCTCTGTACGCGGACCCGCGATACCCGGTCTACGCCCCCGGCATACTCGCCAAGGTCCTGCTCGCCGCGGCGGGCGACCGCGCCGTCGCATGGGCCAATGGGTCGAAACTGATGGGCTTCCGTCGCGACGAGCCGCAACTGGCGGAAAAGCTGGCGGGCGCCTGGAGCAGGCAGCGCCCCCTCGACGTCGCCCCTCTTTGGTCGCAGGACTGCAAGGACAGCGTCGCGGCGGCGATCGGCCCGAACGCGGCGGCGGTGGCGACGAAGACAAGTCTGGCGGCGTATGACGCGCGGGACGGGAGCGTCCTGTGGTCTCAGCCGTTGCCGTCCCCGCCCGTCCCGTGGGGCCTGGCGGTGAATCGCGACGGGCGCGTCATCGTGGCGCTCGAAGGCGGCAAGGTCCTCTGCTTCGGTCCTCGATCCCGGTGACGCATGGCTCCCGCGGGGCCGGCCCATTGGCGCCGCGCAACCTGTTGCGGCGTAGCGCGATTGCCTGAAGGCGGCGGCTCTCGAACAGGCGGCCATGCGGCCCGAAAGCGTCCTGTGAACGTCAGTCCGCGCCCTGGCCCGCCGAACGATCTCGACGGCTCGTCGGACGCGCGTATCTTCCGCCCCCGAATCGCTTTCCCTTGACGACCCGCATGAACCGCGCCAAAAGGAGAGTCTTGGCGGTCTGGAACGGTTTGCGATGCACGGCCATGCCGTTCCCCTCCTGGAATCGCCGGCGCGCGCCGAGAGAAACGCGGCGACAGGAAGGGCGAGGAGTCGCGAGGCGATCTTCGGAAGACGCCCGTGGGCGCCTTCTTTGCATCAACGATTCCTTTGCGGCCCGCGCGGAACGGGGCTGACAAAGGGGATGAACGAACCGCTTTTCCATGGGACGACGAACGATGGCTATGATTGAGGGAAAATCCCGGCCGCTGAACGTGATCCGTCTGCGCGGCAAGTTTTCGTCGG
>JAPLSS010000269.1 GCA_026398515.1 Candidatus Sumerlaeota bacterium
CTCCGTGCACGAGGCGCGGATGGTGCGCGAAGCCTATCTCAAGGTCAAAGACAAGGTCGCCACCCAGATGGGCGTCCAGCGCCACGCCCTGGACAACATGGCGCGCATCGTCGAACTGGTCAAAGGCGGGGCCATCGGCGCGCCCCTGGAGGTCCGCCTCTGGTCCGGCCGCAAGCCCACGGGCGGGGATTACCTGCCGGAGCAAGGCCCCATCCCGCCGGGGCTGCACTGGGACCTGTGGGTCGGCCCGTCGCCCGACCATCCGTTCAATCCCGAATACATCAAGGGCGGCTGCCTGAAGTGGAACCGCTTCTGGGATTTCGGCAGCGGCCAGATTGGCGACATGGGCAGCCACATCATGGACATCGCCTGGTGGGCGCTCGATCTGCGGTTCCCCACCAGCTGCATGGCCGAAGGCACGCCCGTCAGCGAGTCCACCTGTCCCGAATGGCTGACGGCCGAGTGGGAGCACCCGGCGAACGACTGGCGGCCCGCGGTCAAGGTCTACTGGTACGACGCCGACAAGAGGCCGGGCGCGCCGTCGAAGGCGTTGAACATCGAACCGATGGGCAACGGCGCCGTGTTCAAGGGCGACAAGGGATACCTGCTTTGCGACTTCGGCGGGCGGTACCTGATGCCCAAGGGCGACCTGACCTATTACCATCCGCCCAAGCCCGAAGAGCTGATTCCGCCGGTCAAGAGCCATCACCAGGAATGGGTCGAGGCCTGCAAACGCAGCGACCACAAGACCCGCGCCGACTTCGACTACTCGGGGACCCTGATCGAGCACAATCTGCTGGCCCTGGCCGCCTATCGGGTCGGAAAGAAACTCGAATGGGACGCGGAGAAACTCGCGGCGACGAATTGCCCCGAAGTCGAGCCGTTCATCAAGAAAACCTATCGCCAGGGCTGGACGTTGAACGGGTAAAGGAACGCGGGTCGGAACGGGGAATAAAAGGGATAACGCTGATTCTCAGGCCCCCCCCAACTCCTTTTCAGTTTCCCTCTCGATCTCCTCAATGGGGATGCGCATCTCCTCGCTCATCCGCCGGTCGAGAAATGCCTGAAAGCGAGCGCTATTGCGCAATGCTTCTGCCTCCGCATCGAAGTCGTCGGCCTCCGCCAGAATGAACTCGTGGCCGTCCTCGGCCACAACGAGCACCGCGCCCTCTTCCGCCAAGTGGAGCAGTCGGGGCAGGTCGACGCTTTCGGTCCGCAGATCTACGCTTTTCATAGCTGCACCTCATTGCCACGAATATAGAGCACATTGTGAACCTTGTACCCCACGGCCCCGACGGTCACTACCGAGGTTGGCTCGTCCACTTCATAGAACGCCCTGTACTTTCCAATGCGCAACTCCCACCTTGGCGCCGGCCTGTCGCGGAGTTCCTTCCGGTTCCTCGTCTCAACCGTCGGCTGATCGCTCAACTGGCGCTTCACCGTGCCCACGATGATCTTCCGTTCGTACGCGGAGAAGCAGGCCAAATCGGTCCTGGCTTCCTGCGTGAGAACAATTCGATACTTTGCCATGGCCCAAGAAGGCTATCACCCTTCTGTCTCAAGCTCCACGGCGATTTCAGGCATGCCGAACATGGGAACATGGATGCTTGCACGAGCGGTCAGGAATCGCTACCGTGCATTCGGCGGTTGCGTTCAGAGGCTATTTCGCATTTGAGGAAAGGGAAGCTATGAATCGCCGTGAGTGGTTGAAAACCGTGTCCACCGGCCTGGCCGGCCTGGCGGCGCCGAAGTGGGTCCGGAGCGCCTCGGCGGGGGCCGCCGCTTCCGCTTACTCCTCGGGCCGCCCGAACATCATCTTCATCCTGACCGACGACCAGGGGTGGCCGGAGACGTCGTTCCAGATGGACCCAACCGTGGCCGACTCCACCTGCCCGTATTTCGAGACGCCCAACATGGCGCGCCTGGCCGGCCAAAGCATGCGGTTCACCAGCGGCTACGCGCCCGCGCCCATCTGCACGCCGACGCGGCGCAGCATTCAGTGCGGCATGACCCCCGCGCGCGAACGCGGCACGGAATTCCCCAGCGACCATTTCGTCCCCGCCGAGCATCTCACCATCCCCAAGGCGCTGAAGACGGTGGACCCGGACTATCGTTGCGCGCACTTCGGCAAGTGGGGCGAGCAGATGCTCTCAACCCCCGAGCAGGTGGGCTACGACGTGAGCGACGGGGAGACGGGGAACGAAACCGGCGGCGGCATGGGCGGCAAGGGCGCGGACCGGCGGCCCGTCGTCGCGCCGGAGCCGAAGGACGATCCCAAACTGATCTTCAGCGTCACGCAGCGCGCGATGGACTTCATGGAGAGACAGGTCGGCGCGAAACATCCCTTCTACATGCAGGTCAGCTACTACGCCGTCCATTGGCAGATCCAATATCGAGACGCCACCGTCGAGAAATATCGCAAGAAGGGCGATCCGCAACGCGACGCGCCGCTGGAATTCGCGGCGATGCTGGACGACCTTGACACCGGCATCGGCGAGCTGCTCGGCAAGATCGACGCGCTGGGCATCGCCGACAACACCTATATCTTCTTCAGCGCGGACAACGGAGGGCAAGAGCACGACGCGAAGAATCCCCTCTATGTGAAGCACTTGGGCGTGGCCCCGAAGGCCGCGGCCGCCGCGGGGACTGATGGCGCGAAGGAGGACGGGACGGACAATCTCGCTGCCGCGCCGAACCCTTCGGGCAAGCCGCGCCTGCCGGACGATCATCCCTTGCGCGGGGCGAAACAGTGGCTCTACGAAGGCGGCATCCGCGTCCCGTACGTCGTGCGCGGCCCGGGGATCAAGGCCGGCGCGCTGTGCGGCGAACCGGTGGTCCACTACGACTTGCTGCCGACGTTCGTCGACCTGGCCGGCGGCAAGGGGCCGCTGCCCGACGATCTCGACGGCGGCAGTTTGCGCCCCCTGCTGGAGAACGAGGGGAAGGGGTCGGTCAAGCGCGCCCTGCCCGGGCTCGTTTTCCATCGGCCCGCCAGGGGGTATTCCGCCTTCCGTCAGGGAGACTACAAACTCGTTGTCAACTGGGCGACGGAGAAGAATGAACTATTCGACCTGAGCAAAGACGTCGGCGAGGAGAACGACCTTTCGGCGAAGATGCCGGAGAAGACCGCCGAGATGTACGCGACGCTGACCGATTACCTCAAGAAGGTGAACGCGGAAACCTACCAGAAGGCGAAGCCGAAGGCGGGGCAGAAAAAGGCCCCGCAAAAGAAGGCGCCGCCAAAGAAGACGCCGAGCAAGGACGGGAACGCGGCATGATATCGCCTGTCAGAGCCGGAACGCTTGCCCTCCTGGCGGCAAGCGCTCTGGCGATGGCCTCGTCGCCAGGCGGCGCGGCGCATGCCGCCGATTCGGCGGCAACCGCCCTCTTTCAGCAGCCAGCGCTGGCAGGTGTTGCCGGCAACTTCTTCGTGAAGGCAAAGCCCGCGGACGGCGCCTTTCACCTGGTCCTTTGGCAACCCAATCCGAACCACGAAAAAGGCCTGACCATTCCGGTCGACTGGCCGGTCGGGGACAAGACGGGATTCTACCCGGCGAAGCCCTGGGACGACCGCCAAACCGGGATGCGCAACGCCTACGGGTCGACCGCCGCGCAGATCGACGGGTACACCGTGGGGGCTTACCTGAACTCCGAGGACCTGACCCAGGGGTCGAACGAGTTCAAACTGATGATCACGCCCCAGATCACCTTCCCTAAGGCGTCGCGGATCGCGCCTTTTGCTCGGCCGGGCCGGATGTTGGTCTGTTCGATGGACTTGCAGGTCCCCGTCGCCTCCGACGGCCACAAGAAGGGCAGCAACGTTTACGTGAACATCGACCTGCAGTTCGAGGACCGCGTGAGTGGCGGGCGCGTGAGTTACAACGGCGGCGTCTTCTTCAATGGCCACGAGGCGTCGAAGGAGAACATCCGGCAAGACACCGTGACCAAGGACATCATGGTGACCACGCCGCTGCGGCCGGGCCTTCAATTCAATACGTTCCAGCCGGGCTCGGAGACCCACCAATCCGTCCCGTGGAAGGGTTGGAAGAGCTTTCAGTTCGCCATCACAACGGACCATCTCGCCAAGGCGCTGGCGGCGGTGAAGGCTTCCGGTCCCGGGGCGGGAATGTCGACGAATCCCGCGGACTACTCCTTTCGGCAATTCCACCTGAACGCCGAGCTACACTACGAGACCGCGCCGGCGGAGCTCGGCTGGTCGATGCGCAACGCGAAGATCGAACTGCAGGGCGAATAGGGAGAGGGCGCCATGAGAACCGGTTTCAGAGTCGGGATGGCTGTTGTTCTGGCGGCCATCGCCGCGGCGATAGCGCCGGGGCCGGGCTGCGCGGCGGAGGTCGTCTGGAACGTCGTCGCCGACAAGGGCGTCCAACCCGAGGACGCGAAGCCCGCAGTGGATTCCACCCTCGCCGAGGCAGGCCGCTATCTCGCCTCCCATCCCGGCGACACGCTCGTCCTTCTGTTCCCCGCCGGGACGTATTCCTTCAACCATCCCGCGGACAACGCTCTGACGATCCAGGGATTCACCGACGGCGCCTTGGTCCTGCGCGGCGAGGGGCCGGCCGCCACTACGTTCGTCTTCAACCAATTCGATCAGTTCGGGATCTACATCCGCAATTCCAACCGCATCGCCGTGGAGGGGATGCACCTAACGCGCCCGGGGCTGTACACGACCCAGGGCGACGTCGTGTCAGTCCAACCCGGCGCCGTCCGGTTCCGCCTGCACGAGGGGTTCCCCGACCCGGTGTGGCTGATGAACATCGAGAAAGCGCAAACCCGCGAACGCACGCTGCTGGCCTTCCGGGGCGACCCGCTCGACCCCCAGTATGATCCGCGCGGGCGAAAGGTCGTGTTGAAATCCATCGAGGACGCGGGCGGCGGGCTGTACGACGCTGTTCTCCGGGACCGCCGCGAGACGCCGCCGTGGACGCCCGGCTGCCAGGTGGCGCTCAAGAGCAAGTGCGGCGCCCAGACCGTGCGGATCACCAACGCCGACGATTGCCGCATCGAGGACGTCCGCTTCACCCGCGCCTCGGCGGTCCCCATCATGGCGGTCGGAGACAACGACCGCATGGTGGTTCGCCGGGTAAGGATCGAGCGGGCCGATCCCATTCACGGCCGCGCGCCGTTCTTCTCCGGCCCCGGCGGCGGCATTCAGATCAACGCCGGCGCCGACGGCCCGACCATCCAGGACTGCGTCGTCGTCAGCACCGCCGACGACGGCATCGGCCTGTTCAGCAACGACCAGGAGCATTTGATGTCCGGCGCGCTCGTCGAGGGCAACACCATTCGCGACAACCAGGCTCGCGGCATCCTGATCACGCAGAGCGCCAACGGGATCTGCCGCGGCAACACCCTGATCCGCAACAACTCGTGGTCCATCGCCATCCGCAACAACCAAAACGCCGCCGGAAACGCCGCCGTCACGAACTGGGAGATCTCCCGCAACACCTTCGTCCAGCCGTGGGTCGACTCGGTGATCGGCTTCACCAAGGAAGTCGACGCGGGACTCCACGACCAGATCCGCATCCTCGACAACACGTTCATCGACGCGCCGAAGAACAACCACATCGTCTCCATCGACAACGCCAACGACGTGGAGATCTCCGGCAACGCGATCGAATCGTTCTCGGACGAGGACGACTACAACGACGAGGGGACGGGCGACGCGCTGGTCTACGTGGCCGCCGGCCGCCATGTGCACGGCGGCAACAACACGTTCAACGCGAACACCACCCGCGCCCTTGTGCAACGGGAAAGACCGGACGACGCGGTGGACGTCCAGTGGACGAACTCCGCCCCGACGTCAAAGCCGACGCAATGAGGCTGTTGCGGCTCGTGGGAACTCGTCGAACGGCAGGGACACTTCGTCGCCGCCGAACTTGCGGGAATGCCACGGGTGGGGTTCCTGCTGACATTGAGCCGTTACAGGGTTTTCCCCTTCCAGGCCGAACTGGCCGACTTGAAAGTCCAACAACATGCCTGACGCGACATGAGGAGCGCTGGTCCTATTCGGTTTCACCGACCAGCAAATCTATTGTCCTGTTCCTGTAAAGGAGCGCCTTGTTTCGCATGTCCTTCCCACAACGTTCCTGTTGTAGCACATACCGCATGGGTCCGGTTCGGTATACTGCCGTCTTAATCTGCTCGTTGCTCATCTTGCCATAGCCGGCATAGACGTCGACGATTATCTGGAGTACGTCGTCCCCTAATTTCACGTCTCCGCGCGGTGATGGGCCAAGCTCGACCATGGGCAATCTCCTCATAGAGAACCGCCGGACCTCAAAGCCGTCCATCTCCTTCAGCGCTTGGTTCAGCCTAGGGGGCCAAGGTCCATCGACCTGGCGGAGATACACCTCGCCCGCAACCATTCGCCCAAGCCTCTCGATGGCCGCCAAATCCACTAGATAGAGCAACTTCGTGAGCTTGAAATACGTCATGCGACCCCCAAGCTCGAGAAGAGCACGTACAGCATGCTGAAGTGACGAAAGCGCAGGAGAGGGTAGCAGCGGATGTTTCGCCGGCCTATCCCTTGTCTTTCTCGGCATCCCGCTCTCGGGGTGGACCGCCTTCGCAAGGAGCATAAAGTCAGAGCGTTGTTTAGCAAGCGACCGGTGCACAGTAGCACGAGGTGCCGGGTGGTAGAGCGGAAACAACTGCCTTCCACACCAAGGAGTCAACCGAGCAACGGCATCGCGCAATATCAGACCATGCGGCAAGATGATTGAAAGCGCATCAAGGGCGGTGGCTCCCAATGTCACAACAACATCGGGTTGGATCAAACTGATGGTCATCTCGAGGTACGCCGAACAATTCGCAATCTCCTCAAAGGTCGGAGTCCCGTTCGTTCCGTCCTCATCCTGGGGATTACAGAGAACGGCGTTAGTGATGAACACCTGGTTACGTCGCCAACCGACGTTCCCGAGCAGAGCCTCGAAGTTGTCCCCGGACCGATCTCCGTGCAGAGGGACCCCGGTGCGATCAGCACCGAGCCGTCCAGGCGCCTCCGCGATGAACAGAACCTTCGATTGAATGTTGCCATTGGCTTGGGACAGGACCTTCCTTTTGGCGCACAATCGCGGGCACAAGTCGCAGTGCTGGACCGATGCGACAAGATCCGAAAACCTCGCCGTTTTGCTGAAACTCGCATGCCCGCAAATCATGCCGCTACTCCTCGAGAACTGGGGCCAAAGCAGTCTGGGTCGGGCCGTTTTTTGAGACATCCCTCCATGACCGCCTTCTGGGCCAGGCAACCGGAGAGGCACTTCTCCAGGAAACCGCACGAACGGCAAGGGGTTGCAAAGTCGGTCGTAAGGTAGGTCCGAACGGCTTCGAGATATGGAGATCTATTCCAGCAATCCTCAAGGCTGGAGTCGGATAGGTTTGACCAAGCGTCTGTCCCCACAAGCTCGCGCGAATCAATCCTCTTGAAGGCGTCGCATGGGTACACTTTCAGGTCGGGGCCGATGATCAGGCGGTCAATGGCGGCCCAGCACCCAGGCTTGTCATTGAGCATCAGGAAATTGTATGGCGAACCGACACGAATCTGGAGTCCGGACTGACCCAGCTCCAGAATTGTACGCTTGAGTTCAAGGTTTTGCACGCGGTTCAGCACTCGGCCCAGGAGCAAGGCCGCACGGCCTTGCGGGACTAACCGCAGAACGCTCACCCTTTCAGCACCGCACTCGGTAGCCAGTGCGGCGATGGCGCGAATCTCACGATAATTCGTCGACATCGGGACAAAGTGCAACTCCACACTCAAGCCAATCCTCTTTGCCTCTCGTATCGCCGCCTTGGTTGCCGCGAAGCTGCCAGCTGTGCGGGTGATCCGCTCATGTGCCACAGCAGTTCCACCAAAGAGACTGAAGGCGAACCGGTCAACGCCAATGCGGCGCAGCGCGCGAAGCTTGCCAGCGACATCCACCGTGTTGCCCGAGCTATAGATGGTCGTGCGAAACCCCTGCTCAACAGCCACGGCTGCAGCATCAGAGAGAGGCTGCCAACCGAGCGGTTCACCGCCCGAGAAGGCGACCTCTTTTGCGCCCATTTTCCCAGCTTGCCTGAGGATGCCAACGCAGTCATCCAACGACATCTCCAAAGGATTAGATGGCCGTGCGTCACTGGAGCAATGAACGCAGTTCAAGTCGCATCGGTATGTCACCTCAATCTTAAACTCCCGGAGAGCAAACGGACGCGTGTGCCTTTCCATCACATGCTCTCCACAAAAGCACGAAGGGCCGTCCGATTGCGGTGAACGTAGGCATGGGAAGAAATGCAAGTGAGAGGACCGGGGACGCCGCCGACCTCTTTCGCAAGGAAGGCGATCAACTGGCATAGCCCACGGTAGTTCCCGTAGGCGCGTTTGAGAAAATCGTGGTTCCGATACACTGCCATCAGTCCGAGCATGGGGGGGTGCCCCGGCTCGGCTTGGACCGCTAGGTAGTTAAGGCATGGTCCTCCAAGCGGACGAACCGTTTCTCCTCCAGGTTTCTGGATGGTGACCGTATAAGCTGCCTTGCTCAGGGTCTTGCGGCTGCGAATGGCATTGATGATCTTGCCGAGCTGGTTGACGACCGTCCCGTCTTTGGCCTCGTAATGGGTCATGCGGCGAAAATACGTTCCCCAGTCCTTCGCCCGGCGGTGAAGCCTTTCGTATAAGCCATTGTGACGGTTGTAGACTCTAAAAACCGAAGTAGCATCGCTACCGTTTCGATAGAGACCGGCAGGGAAGATCGTGTAAGCTACGTGTTTTGAGGCCAGAAGGTTGTGGGCGCGTGCAAACCCGTCGACTCTATCGTTGAAACGCGGGTCGAAGATGGTTGGATTCCTAATCTGAACAACCAGGTTGCGCAGTTCCCACTGAGAAGCGATGAGATTTCGTACAACCTCCAACCAGGCTTCCTGGAAGCTGTCATGCACAATGGTGACAGGTTCGTTGATCATGGCCCAGTGTCATCGATTCCGGTCGCATGAGAGTTGCAAGCATTGTCTGCCAAACGCAGCGGCGTTAGGTCAAAGATCCTCAGGTCGGCTTTTGGCGACCTGCGTCGAGTTACCAACGCAAAAGACCCCGTGGTCCAGACGTCTGGCTTCCGCGGGAAATGGGCGTCGCACCGTTTTGTGTTGGCCCACAGCGAGAGGCCGAGCCTGGACCGGCTCCAGCGCGGAGTCTCGGACGATGGCGTAAGCATTCAGAATCCCGATTCCGATCAACTCACCTTATGAAGCGCCAAACCAAGCATAGCACTTTGAATATTACCAAACAAGGGACAGAATGTCAAACCGGTTCTTCCAGCGGCGCGTTTCCCCGGGTTTCCTATGCTGTTGGGGTCATCGAGAGCCAACGCGCCGTCGCCGCTTCGCTCTGCCGGCGCACTCCAAGACGCTTCGCGCGGCGAGGCTTTGGGCTCGCGCGCATGGAAATGGGAAGGGGCGGCGCGGCCAAGGCCGGCGGCGATTTTGGCGTCGCGGCGATTTTGGTTGTCTGAACATTCGCCTGCCTTCATAGTCTCGACCCATTCCCTGTGCGCCCGAAGACTTCGATTCCGCGCGGGTTCAGAAAGGTTGTCCGGATGTCCGTTACACGCCGTGAATTTCTCGCCGCGAGCGGGGGCCTGGCCGCCGCCGCGACGATGCCCAACCTCTGGGCCGCCGATTCGCCCCGGCGTCGCTTCAACATCCTGTTTCTCATGTCCGATCAACATTACGCCCACGTGCTCGGCTGCGCAGGGAACCCGGTGGCTAAGACGCCGAATCTCGACGCGCTGGCCGCCGGCGGCGTGCGCTTCGCCCAAGCCGCGTGCGTCACCCCCTTCTGCTCGCCGTCGCGCGGGACGATGGTCACCGGCCTGTATCCCCACACCCACGGCATCCTGGGCAACGTCGGGGAGGACAAGGTCGGCTTCGTCGATCCATGCGTGTGCACGGAGAACATCCTCTTCGACCGCGGTTGGGCGACGGCGCACTTCGGCAAGTGGCACCTGGGGACGGAACGCGACCTGCGCTGTTACGCCGGCCAGCCCACGGTCTTTGAGCTGAAGGACGAATACAACACGAAGTGCCTGAAGCCCCTCGGCGACGCCGCGTTCGATCCCGGCCCGCGCCCCGGCGAGGTGGCCGCCGGCGGCGTCTTTCTGACCGAAAAGATGGCGGCCTTCCGCCAATCCGCCGACAAAACCAGGGGAAGACGCGAGCTCCCGTCGAACATGGGGCGCGCGCGCGTCAAGGCCGAGCACGACTTCAACTTCTGGCTGGCCGACCGCTGCATCGCCGAGATCGAGAAGAACCGGGACGGCAACTTCATGATCACCTGCTCGTGGAGCCCGCCGCACGCCCCGTGGATCTGCCCGGCGGCGTTCTACGACCTCTACAAGCCGGAGGACATGCCTCTGCCCGCCAACCTCAACGACAGTCCCGCGGCCTATGCCAGCGACACCGCCGCGCGTTGGGGCCGCGAGATGGGCGTGGACAACCTGCGCGAGTACCTGCGCTGCTACTACGGCCAGGTCTCGATGATCGACGCGTGCGTC
>JAPLSS010000623.1 GCA_026398515.1 Candidatus Sumerlaeota bacterium
GAGCGGTTCGTAGCGGGTCCTTCCGGTCTTATAGGCCCAATAAGTCCTATAGGTCCTGCCGTTCCGCCGCGAACCCCCGTCCGGAGCAAGAGCCAGCCATGCCCGATCCCATCCGCGTCCTCCTCGTCGACGACAACGAAGCGTATCGCCAAGCCTTCCGCCGCAACCTGGCGATGCAGGACTTTGGCGTCCTCGAAGCCGAAAACGCCGACCAGGCCCTCGCCAAGATCCAGTCCGACGATCCCGACGTCTTGGTCACCGACCTTCAGATGCGCACTCGTTCCGAAGGCTTGGACCTCATCCGCCAGGCGCGCGAGGTCTCGCCGCTGCTGCCGATCATCATGATCTCGGCGGTCGGCACGTTCGAGGAGGGGGCCGAAGCCAGCCGCCTCGGCGCCATGCACGTCATCGCCAAAAGCAAGATCGAGGAGGAACTGGGGCCGCTTTACTCCATGATCCGCCGGGCGAACACGGAGCGGGAGAGAAACAAATCCATTCTCAAGGAACTGAACGTCTTGCGCTCCACTGAGGGTGCGAACGCCTTAGAGCGCGAAGGCGCGAGCGCCTTGGACCGCAAGGGCGCGAGCGCCCAGGAGCGCATTCGCGCGATCCTGGCCATGCCCGATGTTCCCGACCTCATCAAGGCCGAGGCATACGAAGCCCTCCTCGAGCTGACCTCCGAGGAGATTCGCCAAGGCGCCGCGTCCGAGGCCGCCGACGCCGCCAAGTTCCACGAGGTCGAGCGCATTCTGGCCGAGGAGCTTCCATCGTACAGCGACTTGGCCGAGAACTCGCGCGACGCGTTGCGGACCGCCGAGTTCCTCTATCGCCAGGAGCAGGAGAGCGGGGGAGTGATCGATTTCTCGCGCAATATCGGCTTCTCCTATTGCTTCGCGGCGGAAAACGAGGCCAAGGCCATCCTGAGCCGGAAAATCGCGCGCATGCTCTTGGACAACCGGCTCTATGAAATTATTGACCAGTTGGTCGAAGGGCCGACCCATCGCCTGTGCGTCTTCTTCCACCAGACGCTCCTGCAAGTCCAGAGAACCCGCCCGATGGCGTTCACCATCGACAACGTGCGCCAGGTGTTCCAGCGCATCCTCGAACACCGCGACAAGTACAAGCCCGACGGGCTGAAGGCGCTGGCGATCCTGATCCTCTGTTTTGGCCGCACCTACGAAACGCGCACCGCGCGCTCCCACGTCGCGATCCGCAACATGCTCAATCTGAAAGGGCTGTCCGACGAGGAGGAAACCCTCGAGTTGGCGCAGCGCCTCTCGCGCCTTCAGCACTACCGCAACCCCTACATCCATCCGGAAATCAGCGAGAGGGAAGCCCTTTCCGCGCTGCGCGCCGAAGCCCTGGCGTGTTTGAACATCACACGGAAAATCGTGTAGCAGCGCTGGATGTCTGGCCGGCATTGGGCCTTGCGTGCAGTCGACTGCTTTGAGAATCGGCGTTTTGAGTGGCGCAGGCTTTCTAGCCTGTGAACGGCGCCCACATCCGATTCGTTGCATCACAGGTTAGATAGCCAGAGGCGTTTGATGGTTTTCAGCGCCTGGAGGCCTGTCAATTCTGGGCTTCCAGGCAGGGATGCCGCCTATCCCGAAGGGATATTCGCCACATGCGCGCGGAAGCCCAGCATTTCCAAACTTCAAGGCGCCTCGAAACCATTAAACGCTACTGGCTTTCCAGCTTGTGATTCCGGCAATCCCTCGCGACTCCGGCTTTCACAGGCGGGAAAGCCGGAGTTACGAGAACGCTCGCGGTTGACCAACTTCACTGATGGAAAGGAGTCTCCCATGAAAGACCACATGTTCGGATTCAAGGCTGTCCGGCCAGGCGCCTGGCCGCTCGCCGCGGCGGCGCTCTGGCTGGTCGTATGCCTCACGTGGGCGGAAGCGGCGGATCGCTTCGATCCCTGGAGCGCGCTCATCCGGCCGGGATTCGCGCCCTCCGGCGGCGTGATTCCCGAGAGGCTGAACGGCGTGGACCTGCCGGCGCCCCCGCCGATTCCTTCGCCCGATTTCAATTTGTCTCCCGCCCCCGCCTCGGCGCCGTGGGGATGGATGGAAATCCGGCTGTTCGCGCGCGCCGGCGGATACGGCAATGGGTCGGGCCAGGAGGTCAGCCCCAGTTGCGTCTTCCACGCGGGCGACCAACTGCGCCTGGAGGTGCGCCCCTCGCGCGGCGGCTATCTGCACCTGGTTCATTTCAGTCCGCGCGGACGAATCGTGGCCATGCCCATCGGCCCCCGCGGCGAGACGGAGGTGTTCGCGCCCAGCCGGCGATGGCTCTCGATTCCCCACGGCGACTGGATGACGTTCGACCGGGCGCCGGGGATTGAGCGGCTGTGTTTGGTCCTCTCGCGCCGGCATCTGCCCGACCCGATCTCCGTCGCGGCCGGCGACTGGCGTTCGCGCGGGCGTGCAATGAATACGCAATTCGAGGAGGATTCGCCGACTCCGCTTCGGCAGGGGCGTTCTGGTTCGACTGGCCCCTCGGCTTTGCATGGGCTGTTTGACGGGACGCGCCCGGGTTCGATGGAAGCGCTTCATGCCCGGTCAGGCGACGAATCGCGCGTGAGCCGCTCGCGCGTCGAAGGCCCCCGCGACATCCTGCCGCCGGGCGCTGGGACGTGGCCGGGCGAATACACCGCGATCACGCTCGTATTGAACCACTACTGAGCCGGGCTTGATCAGCCGGCGGACGACGAGGAGTCAATTCCCTACGGGGAACTTGCGGGGTCTTGGGGGAGAAGCAATCATTGGGGGCGGGGTGGTGGCCAGGGCGGCGATTGGATTCCTGCTGTCGCGAAATCCACTTGCCCCGTTGCCCGTTCATTGCGCATAATTTCGGAAGAACGGCTGGTTCGGGAGATGAAACGATGAAGGCGACCGTTGACGATATTTACAAGAAAGCGCTTCTCCTGCCCGACGATTCCAAGGAGTCCTTGGCCGAACGACTCGTCGCGTACCTGGAGGCCAACGTGGACCCGGATGTCGAGCGATCTCACATCGACCTCGCCAAACGGCGCCGCGATGAAGCGCGGGCGGGCCAAGCGCCTACCGTGGATGGGAAAACGGTCCTTGCTCAGGCGCGCCGGATGGCCAAGCGATGAAGTGGAGATTCCACGCCGAAGCAGCCCAGGAATACCTGGACGCGTGCAGGCGCTATGTGGGGATTTCCCCGGAACTGGCAACGGCGTTCACGGAATGCATGGAAACCGCCATCGACGGGATCGTGTCCCATCCCCGCGCCTGGCCCGTCGTGGAGGAGGACGTGTGCCGACATCTTCTGAAGCGTTTCCCGTACGGTGTCTATTACACGATTGAGGCTGATTTGATCCTCGTCGTCGCGGTCGTTCACATGAGACGCAAGCCGGGTTATTGGAAACACCGGCTGTAGAACCGGGTTCGCAGATGACCTCCAGAGTTCACTGGATCGACGGCCTCCCAAACGGCCGCCTGGGTATCGCTGCCAGGCCCCGGGGAGGGGATTGGCTGGAGGACGACGTCCGAGCCTGGCGCGCCGCCGGCGTCGACATGGTCGTCTCGCTGCTGACGCCCACGGAGGTCAGCGAGTTTGGACTGGAGGCCGAGGAGGCGTATTGCCGGCGGATGGGCATGGATTTCCTCGGCCTGGCCATTCCGGATCGCGGCATCCCTCCGGCCGCGCATGAGTTCGCGCAGGAAGCCGCCACTCTTCGCGACGCCCTCGACACAGGCAAGAGCGTCGCGGCGCACTGCCGACAGGGCATCGGGCGGTCGTCTTTGCTCGTCGCCACGGTGTTGGTTCTGGCGGGGGAAGAGCCCGAACGAGCCTTTGAGAGGATCGAAACGGCGCGAGGCTGTCCCGTTCCCGATACGCTTGAACAGCGGAGTTGGCTTCGGCGCTTTGCCGACACGATGCGCCGCGAGGCCCCCACCCCGCGCCGCATCCCGGCGGCGTAGCGGCAATGGACGCCCTCGATCTGCCCCCCCGAAAATTCGCGCGAATTAGACGAAATCGGCCAGTAACGAGAGGGCCGAGGAGTCAATTCCCTATGGGAAACTCGCGGGGGCCTAGGGGAACAAAATCATCAGGGGCGGGGAGGCGGGTAAAGAACCGGCCGAGCTCTTGCGACCCGACGACGATCGCTATCGCATTATCGCTTTTGGAGTTAGGACGACTGTCCCCGAAATTCCGAATTCGGAATTTCAGTTCCCCGTGACGCTGATGGAAGCGGTGGCAAACGCCCCCGTGGTCGGCGGGTCGTAGGGCGGCAGCCACCCTGCGGCGCGAATGTAGAGCCAATACACGCCGTCGGCGGGCAGGGCGAAGTCGGCCGTTCCGCCGAAGAAGTCGGCCTGGCCTGGCGTGTAGGCCTGTCCGCCGTAGTCGATGAAATGCCACAGCGCGTTGGCGTTCGGCCCATCGACGGGAACGAATCCCACGCCTTCCTGATAGACGATAATCTGCCAGTGCCACGTCCCGTAGATCTCCGGCCTCCAGCGCAGTCGCACATGCCGGGCGCCGAAATCCTCGACCGACACATCGGCCGGCGTGTGCGGCACGCCGCCGTATTGAATGCCCGTCCAGGGATTCGGGCAGAAGAAACACGTTCCATCCCCGTACTGGTTGGCAATCCAAATGTGATAGCCCCCGGAGAAGCCCAGATCGATGTCGCCCGCCAGTTGCGCCGGGGGATACGGAAACCACGGTCCGCCGCCCCAACCGCGGTTCACCCAGGCGGCCGCGCCGATGTCCCATGCGAGGCCAAGGAACTGGGCCGGCGGGGGGTTGGGGTTCGTCCACGTCAGCCGCGAGGTCCCATTCAGGTTGTCGGTGACCGCGCCCAGGATGGGGCAAGGCGTATCGAATTGGGCCAGGTGTGGGCGAAGATCGCCATTCACCGCTGCAAAATCGCCGCCGACATAAACAACTGAACCCAAGACGGCCAAGGCAGCGAAGGAGACGTAGTCGGAGTTTTGGATGTTCCGAAAACGCGGATTCCAGGAATTCGCTGTGCCCGTGGCGAGGTCCAGTCCGGCGATTCCGCCGCGTCGCTCTCCGCCGATTTGCTCGAAATAGCCGGCGGCATAGACCGTCGAGTTCGCTAGGGCAAGGTTATCTACCCAGTACAAATACCGCCCGGCGCCGGGGTTCCAATCCGTGGCGGCGCCGGTGGCGGCGTCGAGCGCGGCGATGCCGTTGCGCGCTTCTCCGCCGACGCGGGTGAACCCTCCGGCGGCGTAGACAGTCGGGCCGGAGACCGCAAGACTTTCGACCCATCTGTCAGCGCCGGGGTTCCAGGCGGTGGCGGTTCCCGTGCTGTTCGCATCCAGGGCGGCGACGCAGTTGCGCGCTTGCCCCCCAATGCGGGCAAACCATCCTCCGGCGTAAACGGTCGAACCGGAGGCGACGAGAGTCTTAACACTCGAGTCCGCGCCGGGATTCCAAGCGGTTGCCCTTGCCGAGCCGGCGGCATTCAGGGCGGCGATGTTGCTGCGCGCTTGTCCGCCGATGTGGTCAAACCATCCCCCAACGTACTCGGTCGAACCGGAAACGGCGAGCGCATTCACCTCTCCCCAACGGGCCATATCCGGATTCCATGCGGTGGCGGCGCCGGAGACGTCGAGGGCGGCGATCCCGTTCCGCGCCAGCCCCCCGATGGTCTTGAACCCGCCTGCGGCATAGACGGTTTCAGAGACGGCGAGAACGCTGACCAAGCCGTCGGCGTTGG
>JAPLSS010000271.1 GCA_026398515.1 Candidatus Sumerlaeota bacterium
GACGATTTGCTGTTTCGCCGACGCGATGGCCGAGTCGGAGTCGCCGGCCAGCGGAGCGATCTTTGGGACCGCCGCGGCGACCTTGCGCACGCCCAACGAGTTGATCACGCCGACCTTGGTTCCCTTTTGGGTTTTGTCCAACGCCGCCAGGAGCGCCTCGTCGGCCGCCTTGCCGGGAATGCGATCCAAGGCATACCGGCCATACTCCGCGAGTTTCTCATCCGGCCCGAGCAGCAACGCGCTCAGCGCCGGCACGGCGTCGTCGCCGCCGACAATGGCCAACTGGCGGCAAGCAAACTCCTTGGCTTCGCCGGTGGCGTTCGAGCCGAGAAGATCGACGAGTTTCTTGCCGACGGCGGCGCGCGCGTCGGGCGACCCATAGGACTCGCGGACCTGGTTTTCGATCGCCGTCAACGCCGCGCGGCTTCCGCCGAATTTGTAGGTCGGCGCCTGTTTCCACGCTTCCTCAATCGACATCTCCGGCGTGGCGGGGGCCGTGGCCGCGGCCTTCGCGCTTTCGGCTTTGGTCTCCTGCTTGGGCGACTTAACTGCCGCTTCCTTCTTCGGTTTGCCTTCCGCCTTCGGCGCCGCGTGCGACGCCGCAATCACGCCGAATGCGAACGCCGCCAGGATGATCAGCACTTTCGCTTGCCGTTTCATTGTCGAACCCTTTCGTGGCGCCGGCGGTCTCGCACGGGCGCCCTGGCGATTCCAGGCCTCACATCGACGAACCCGAACGCAACGGCGAAACAATGAAGTGGGGCCGCTTGAAAGCCGCTGGGTATGGAGTCGCGCCTTCAGGCGGAATGCTCGGCGCCGCGAATCACATCGCCCACTCCCATTCCGCCTGAAAGCGGGACTCCATGCCCCGAGGCCGCTTACAGCCTATCTCTTCGGCTCGGCCGGCGCCGACGCCGCTTTCGCCTCCGTTGGTTTCGAGGCGGCCGGCTTCTTCTCTTTGGCCGGCTTGGCCTCCGCCATGCGCGGCGCGCCGGCGGTCTTGGTCTTCACCTGGGCGCTGGGCGTGGCGTCGGCCTTCAGATCGCCGAGCGCGAACTGGATGCCATCCAAGTAGTGCTGCAAAATCGCCGGGGTCCAGAAGATCTGGTTCTCGTGCCCCAGCGAGCAATAGAAGACGCGGCCCTGGCCGTACAAGTGAATCCAACTGACGGCGAAGTCCCCGTCCGTGCGCTTGATCTTGTCGCCCTTGTCCATGTTCGTCTTGGCGGTGTCCATGCTCAGCAACACTCGCAGCTTGTCGCGCGAATAGGGCTCCTTGAAGGTGTAAATTTCATCCGTGACCATGAAGCCCTGGCCCTTGAAGGCCGCATTGATCGGGTTGTCGACGTCGTCCACCTTGACGCCGATCTCCTCGTGCCAGGGGTGGCCGTCGAAGTAGCCGCCCATCATGTCGCCGTAGTCCGCCCAGTTGTACAGGCAGTCGGTGGCGGCGTGGATGCCGATAAGGCCTTTGCCGCTCTTGACGTAGTCGGTGAAGCTCTTTTTCACTTCCTCGTCCAGTTTGCGCGCGGCGTCCTGCTCGGCCGGCGGCAGTTCCTTCAGGTTTTTCGGCAGGAAAAGGTCGCCGGTGCTATTGTCCATGCACACCGCGTCGAAGCTCTTCAGGCTATCGGCCTTAAACATGTTGATGTCATCGGAGATCACCGACTGATACGCGCCGGTCTTCTCCCCCAGGATTTTCATCGCTTCGGCCGCAATCGGAACCGAGGCGTGCGGGAAGCCTTTGGTAAGGGTGAAGATCAGCAGCTTCCGCGGCTTTTGCGGCTGAACGGTCGCCTTGGCCGGGGCGGCGTCCTTCACTTTGGCCAAGTCTTCCGCGCTCGGCGGACCGGGGGCCGGCCTTGGCGCCTTGGCCGCTTTGGGTTGACCCGCTTTCGCGGCTTTTTCCTTGCCCGGCGCCGGGGCGGCCAGGGCCAGGCCGGCGGCCAGCGTGACGGCGGCGAATGCGACTAGCATTTTGCGTAACATGGGTTGATCCTTTCTGCGGCTCAAAGTCGCACCCATAGGACATATAAGTCATATAGGTCCTATGGGTCATAGTATAAAGGGCGGCGTCTTATAATTCCGCCATCATCTTTTGCAGGTTCTTGATGCTTTCCTCGATGCCCTTCTCTTTCGCCGGTTCGTCTTGCTTGGCTTCATATTCGAGCGAGATGACGGGATTGACGCCCTGGCGGCGCAGCTCCTTGAGGCAGCCCTTGATGTCGATGTCGCCCGTGCCAACCGGGACCTCTTCGAAACTCTCGCCGGTCTTCTTCAGGTCTTTGATGTGCAGGCTGATGACGCGGCCTTCGAGCTTCTTGAGGCCATCCAATGGATCGATGCCCGAGCGGAACCAGTGGCCCAAGTCCGCGCACGCGCCGATGCGCTTGCTGAGATCCTTGGTCTGTTCCAGGACGATGTCCGGGCTCCAGTACTTGCTCTTGCCCTTGGGATGATTGTGAATGGCGACGTTGATGCCGTATTCGTCGGCCAGTTTGCTGATCATCGGCAGGGCTTCGAAAGCCGGCTCGGAGACAATGGTCTCGATGCCCATCTTCTTGGCGAAGTCGAACATCTTGCGGCTGCCCGCTTCGTCGTTGGGCAGCCCGACGACGCCATAGCAGGCGAGTTTGAGGCCGGCCTTCTCGAGTTTGGCCTTCACCTCGTCGAGGACCTCGTCCGGCGTCTCGTCGCCAAAGACCAGCTTCGGCTGTTCAGGGCTGAGTTTCTGCTTGGAGTACGCTTCGAGATACTTCACGCCCAGCGCGGCGCTCTTGTCGATCGCCTCGTAGAAGGTCAGCTTATTGTAACTCCAGCACTGAATGCCGAGGCGCCATTCGGTCTTGCCCTTCGTCTCCGCCGCGCCGGCGAGCGAAACGCAAAGCACGCCGAACGCTGCCAATGAAAGAATCCGTTTCATCACAATCCACCTTTCTCGAGTGATGGGGGTAGGTTCTCGCTCGTGAAGCATGGAGTCCCGCCTTTAGGCGGAATGCCCGGAAACCGCCAGTTGTCGGCCCTCTGACATTCCGCCTGAAGGCGGGCTCCATACTCCTGGCTCTCATGCTTCTGAGGCGCTGTTCTCGCCCCTCCCCTCAATCCAACGCCTTGATCTTGATGTTGCGGTACTCAATGGGCGTGCCGTGCGCCTGCAGGCCGATGAAGCCTTTGCGCGGCATGTCCTTGAGCGCCGTCTTGAACTTGTTCTTCGAGCCGTCGGGGTTCATCCCCGCGTCCTTCCATTGATCCAGGTCGGCGTCGATGATTGGCTCCCCGTTCAACTCGACCTGCATCTTGGGGCCCTTCGCGGTGATGATCATGTGGTTCCACTCGCCGGGCGCCTTGACCAGGTTCTTCTTCGGCGCGAGACAGTCGTAAATCGAGCCCGTGGAGTGCTTGTCCGCCTCCGAGCCGGGGCTATCGAGAACCTGGATTTCGATCCCCCTTTGCACCGGGTCCTTCAGGTTGCCGGTTCGGATAAAGACGCCGCTGTTGGTCTTCGGTGAATTCTTGAACTCCAGGTCGAGGACGAAGTCGCCATACTCTTCTTTCGACCAGGCATAGGCCTTGTCCTTTTCGGTCTTCGCCATAGCGCCGTCCTTGATCTCCCAGCTGCCCGGTTGGATGTTCCAGGCATCCATGTTCTGGCCGTCGAACAGAACTTTCCACCCCTTCTCGCTCGGCTTGGCGGCAGCCGCCGGCTTGGAGGCCGCCTCGCCAGCGAAGGCCGCCGATGCCAGACACGCCACTCCCGCCAGCCACGCCATCGCACCGTTCATGGGTTTCATCCTCTCTTGTTGGAAGTTCCACGCCTGGCGCAACGCGCGCGCCGCCGCTTCGTTCGGGGCGAACGCGGCGAGCCACTGCGCGGAAGGTCGGCGTTGCGGGATTCCTACGCCCCCGCACGAGAGTGTTCAAGCCTAAACTGCTCGGCCGCAAGGTAGGCCATCCTGGCCGAGGCGGACTGCCTTCCACGCCGATCTGAGTCCACCCGACGGGGCGGACCTACTTCAGCCAGCCTTGACACAGCGCGGGCCCCCAACGAGCATTTCGCCCGTCGCAGGAGCGCGCGGGACGTCTCTTATCTTCCCCACTGAAGTCGCCGAACCCATGCACCACTCGCAAGAGCAAAAGGAGCGCTTCAACCGGATCGCGGCGAAATACGCCGCCCACTACGGCGACCGGTGGAGCCAGAAGTACCGCTACCGATTCATGAACGAGCCGCTGTTCGCCGGCGTGCCGCTGGCGGGCGCGGACGTCCTCGACGCGTTGTGCGGCAACGGCGAGCTGACCGCGTATCTGGTGGAGAACGGGGCGCGCGTCACGGGGCTTGACATTTCCGACGAAGAGATCGCCACGTTCCGGAAGAACTGGCCGCAGTGCCTCGGAGTGCGCGCTTCAATTCTCGACACGGGCCTGGACAGCGGCCGTTACGACTGCGTAGCCATCGCCGGGGGCTTGCACCACGTGCATCCGGATGTCAGCGGCGCCATCCGCGAGATCCATCGCCTCCTCAAGCCCGGCGGCTGGTTCTGCTTCATCGAGCCGCACCAGGGATCGCTGCCGGACGTGGCGCGGCAATGCTGGTATCGCCATGACCCGTATTTCGGCGACAACGAACGCGCGATCGACGTAGAGGCGCTTAAGCGGGAATTCGCGCCGCAGTTCGAGTTTGTCAAAGAGGAGTACAAGGGGAACGTCGCGTACTTGCTCGTGCACAGTTCGATGGTCCTGCGCATTCCCCTGTGGTTGAAGCCCTTCTACTCCACGCCGCTGCTGTGGCTGGAATCCGTCATCGAGAAGGCGCAGGGGCGCCGGCTTTCGTGCTACGTCGTCAGCCAATGGAGGAAAAGAAGTGCGGAGTGCGGAGTGCGGAGTGCGGAGCAAGGACCCAAAGGACCTCACTGCACTCCGCACTCTCTTTTCCGCACTCCGAACGCCTTACCGGATATATTCGTTCAGCATGTTCTCCAACAACTCCTGCCGTCCGCTGCGGGGCCCCGGCTCGCCCTGCTTGAGCGCGTAGGCTTCGAGTTCCTTGAGCCCCACGCGTCCCTTTTCGATCTTCTGGCCCATGGCGCCGGACCACCCCGCGTAACGCTGATCGACGAACGCCTGGAAGCGGCCGTCCTTGACCATCTTCGCCGCGATCTTCAGCCCGCGCGCAAAAGCGTCCATGCCGCCGATGTGCGCGTGGAACAGGTCCTCGGGATCGATCGACTGGCGGCGGACCTTGGCGTCGAAGTTCAGCCCGCCCGTCTTGAAGCCCCCGGCGCGCAGCACGATGTACATTGCGTAGACCGTATCATAGAGATCCACCGGGAATTGGTCCGTGTCCCATCCCAACAACAGATCGCCGCGGTTGGCGTCGATCGAGGCCAGCAGGGCGTTGTCGGCCGCGTATTGCAATTCGTGATGGAAAGTGTGGGTGGCGAGGGTGGCGTGGTTGGCTTCGATGTTCAGTTTGAAATCGCCGGCCAAATCGTTCTTCAGCAGGAACGCATGGCAGGCCGCGGCGTCGAAGTCGTATTGGTGCTTCGTCGGCTCCTTCGGCTTGGGCTCGATCATGAACTGGCCCTTGAAGCCGATGGCCTTTCTGTAATCGACCGCCATGCGCAGGAAGCGCGCCATGTGATCCAATTCGCGTTTCATATTGGTGTTGAGAAGAGTTTCATAGCCTTCGCGCCCGCCCCAGAAGACGTAGCCCTGGCCGCCGAGTTCCTGGGTGACTTCCATCGCCTTCTTCACCTGCGCGGCGGCGTAGGCGAAGACGCGCGGGTCGGGGTTCGTCGACGCGCCCGACATGTAGCGGCGATTCGCGAACAGGTTCGCCGTGCCCCAGAGCAATTTCACCCCGGTGTCGCTCTGGAGTTTCTTCGCCAGCGCGACCATGTGGTCCAGGCGCTTGTTGCTCTCGGCGAGCGTTTGGCCTTCGGGCGCGATGTCGCGATCGTGGAAACACCAGAAGCGCACGCCCAGTTTGGTGAAGAACTCGAACGCCACGCGCAGCGTCCGTTCTGCGGCCTTCATCTCGTCGACGCCTTGCTCCCACGCTCGGATGATCGTCCCGGGGCCGAAGGGGTCGACCCCCGTCCCTTTGAAGCTGTGCCAGAAGCAGACGGCGAAGCGCAGGTGGTCGGCCATCGACTTGCCGAGCGCCTTCTCGTTTGGGTTGTAATGCTTGAACGCCAGTGGGTTTTTCGAATCCGGTCCTTCGTGGCGGATCTTCTTGAGGGTCTTCAGGAACTCTCTCATGGCGCGCTCCTTTCTTGTGAACGGAAATGCCGCGACATTCCTAGGCGCCAAAACGGTCTTTTCGCAATAGGAAAGACCATCCGATGGCTCCGGGGAGGCGCGAAAATACAGGGGTCAATCGTCCTGCCCGCAATCGTTCTGCCTTCGTCTTGGAAGTTCGGCAATTCGATTACAGGCAGGACGATTGGGGGCGGGACGATTCAAACAAATCCGTTTGCGCGCCGGGGGCGGCGCCGCCGGCAGCGGCGAATTGCAGGTCGAGATCGAGGAGCGATTGCGCGCGGCTCGCCCCAAAGGCGTCGCACGCCCCGACAAGGATCAACTTGCTCGCCTCCTCGCGCGTGCAGCCGGAGCGCGAGAGGAAATCGGGCAGCGAATCGAACGGGCGTTCGGCGCGCGCGCGGAGAATGGCGTCAATGCGTTCGTCGGGGAAGTTCTTGATCGCGCGGAACCCGACGCGAATCCAGCGTTCTTTCGAATTGCCGACGTATCCGACCCGGCTGGCGTTGACGTCGGGCGGCAGGACGCGCAGGCCCATGCGCCGGGCTTCCTGGACGTAGGCCGCCGCCCCGTAGAACCCCCCGCCGTTGTTGAGGACCGCGGCCATGAATTCCGCCGGGCGGTGCGCCTTGAGGTAGGCACATTGATACGAGAGAACCGCGAAGGCCGCCGAGTGGCCCTTGCAGAACGAGTAGCCGGCGAACGAGGCGATCTGCCTCCAGATTTCGGCGGCGATCTCTTCGGGGATGCCCTTGCGCCGGCACGAGGCGAAAAACTTCCCGGTCAGCCGGTCCATCGCGTCGCGCGACCGCATCTTGCCCGACATGGCCCGCCGGAGCAGGTCGGCCTCGCCCAGCGACATCCCGCCGACGTGGCAGGCGACCTTCAACACGTCTTCCTGATAAATCATCACTCCATAGGTTTCATACAGCGTCTCTTCGAGCGCGGGATGGATGTAGCGGATCTTCGACGGGTCGCGATGGCGCTCGATGAACGCCTGCATCATCCCCGACTCGGCCACGCCGGGGCGGATGATGCTGCTGGCCGCCACCGTCAGTTCGAACGTCGAGCAGTCAAGTTTCTTGAGCAACGCCCGCATCCCCGGGCTTTCAATGTAAAAGCACCCCATCGTCCGCCCCGAGCGTACCAGGTCCACCGTCCGCGGGTCGCGGGCCAGCGCGTCGATGTCGTTGAGGATGTCGATAGCGGCTGGCATGGGGATCACTCATCCGTCAAATTGTTCACGATGCGGGTAATGCCGTCTTTGAGGGTTGGCACGGTAAAGTTGATGAGCAGGCCGAGGCGCTTGCCGGTCAGTTTCAGGTTCGACAGGAGGATGGCGCGCCAAACCGGCAGGGGGATCTCCCTCGCCTGCACCATGACGATGACCTTGTCGTTGACCAGGAGATCGATGCTGTGGCCCGAAGGGATGTGCAGGCCCTTGTAATCCAGGTCGACGCTGAGATGCTGCACAATCGTGAGCTGGCGCAATCGCAGTTCGTGAGTCAGGGTGGCCTGATAAATGGGCTTTTCCAGCCCGGGGCCGAAATGCCGATGGATCTCAATCGCGCCGCCGATGATCTCGCTGGAAATCTCGTTCTCGTGCATGGACAGCCTCCTGGGAAAGGGGTCTGTGCCGCCGAGACGCGAAAGCGCAAAAGACGCGCGGAGAGATTCCGTCTTTGTGTCTCAGCGCCTCTGCGGCAAATGTTATGGTTTCGCATATTTTTGCCGCAGAGACGCAAAAACGTAAAGGTTATCTTTGCGAAGCCCTCCGCGCCTCGGCGGCTCCGCGGCAATCGGTTCACTTCCTTGCCGCCGAGACGCGAAGGCGCAAAGGAGCCTCCGCGGAAAGGTTCTCTGTGTCTTTGCGTCTCCGCGGCAGGCGGTTCACTTCCTCGCCGCAAAGACGCGAAGAGGCAGAGGAGCCTCCGCGGGTAGTTCTCTGCCTCTCGGCGTCTCTGCGGCAAAGCCGTTTCTATCCGGCCTTCTCCAACCCCCACTCCTCTTCCTCCCCCGCCTCTCCCCTCGCCCCTCGCAAACACTCCGTCAACACCCCCAGCGAGCGGTTGGCCAGCAGGTCGATTTTGATCAGCCCCAACTCTTCGATCGGGTGCATGTCCATTTGCGTGACCACCAGCCCCTTGGCCGCGCGTTGCAAGGGCGTAAACCGAACAATCGGTTCCGGACAAATCAGGATGCCGCCGCAATGGATCGACAAATGGCGCGGAAAATCCAATATCCGCCGCGCGTGGCCCAGCACCGTCTTCCACGGCTCCTGGTCCACCGGCAACCCCTTGCATTCAGGGTAGGCCGACGGCAGGTCGTCCATCGCGTCGTGGCGCAGGAAATAGCCGGGCATCGGCCGCGTGAAGCGGTTGACTTCGCTTTCGGCCAGCCCGAGCGCCTTGCCCACCTCGCGGATCGCCTGGCGGCCCTGGAGCGTGATCGTTGTCGAGATCATCGCCACCCGGTCGCGCCCGAAGGCTTCGTAGGTCCAATCGAGGACGGCGTCGCGGTCCTTCCACGAAAAATCCAGATCGATGTCGGGCGGGACCCCGCGCTCTGGATTTAAGAACCGTTCAAAATACAAATTATGCCGGATGGGATCGACGCCGGTGAAGCCCAGCGCGTAGGAGACGATCGAATTGGCCGCGCTCCCCCGCCCCAGCAACGGAAACCCCCGCCGCCGCGCCTCGCAGGCGATGGCGTGAACGGTCAGGAAGTAATCGCTGAACCCCAGCCGGTCGATCACGTCCATCTCGTAGCGCAGGCGGTCCATCGCCTGGCGGTCGAGCGGCCGGTAGCGCCGCTTCACGCCCTCGAAGGCGACCTTCCACAAAAAGGAGAACGACGTTTCACCCGCGGGCAGCGGCGGGCGCGGGATCTTCCACTGGCCCAGCGGCAACTCGACGTTGCACGCCTCGGCGATGGTCGCGGTGGCGTCGATCGCCTCGCCCAGCGACTTGAACGTCGCGCGCATCTCGTCTTCGGATTTGAAGTCGTGATGCGGCGTCAGGATGGAGTAGGTCCGCCCTGGCGGGGCGGACTGGCGGTCCCCTGGGAGCGCGGGCGTCCTCGCCCGCAATGCAGCGCATCGGAGCGAGAGAATATCATTGCGGGCGAGGACGCCCGCGCTCCCAGCAACCGCCTCGTTGTCTGTCTTTGATGCGAGGCGCGAAACCGGAAGCCAGCCTCGGACACCGTTCCCGAGCGGAGTCGAGGGGCAAGGCTGGCCTACTATCGGCTGGCCTACGCGGTCGACCGTCGTTCCGTAATGAATGGCGCGCAGAATCTTGTAGGTTTCGTATTCCTCCGGCGTGGCGAAATGCGTGTCGCACGCCGCCGCCAACGGAACGCCCAACTTCCGCGCCACGCCGAACAATTCACGGCAGGCGCGCCGCCGCGGAGGCGTCAGGATCAGTTCGGCGTAGAGATGCGCCCGCCCGGCCAGGCCCTCCAGCAGGCGCGCCACGTCGGTCAGGACAACGACTTCCTCCGCCGACGCGCGGCGCAGTTCCGCCAATAGATCAAATTCCACGTCGGCCGGGGCCAGGCCGTTCAGACTGTGAGCGGCGCCGAGCGGGTTCAACCCCGCGAATGCCTTCTCATCTTCCGCCGCTCTTTTCTCTTCCGCCGCCACCGCCTCCAGCGAAAGCGCCTCGAGCCGCGCGGCGTTCTGCGTCTCCCAGTCCGCGCCCAGGTGACGCCGCGTGGCCATCGCCGAAATCGCCGAATAGCCCGCGAAATTGCGCGCCAGGACGACCGCCCGTTCGCCCGTGCGCGGATCGTCGATCTCGGCGCCGAGGAGGGGCTTGATCCCCGCCTCCTTGCATGCTTTGTAAAACGGAACCGCGCCGTAGAGGCCATTGGCGTCGGTCAACGCCACGGCGGTCGCTCCGCTGGCCCGCGCTCGTCCGACGATGTCCTCGATCCGCAACGTCGAATCGAGGAACGAGAAGACGCTGTGGGTGTGCAAGTGGCAGAATCCGCGCGGCATGTTCCCGCCTCTCGCTCATTCAGATGGGCGCATTCTATAGCGAATGAAAAGCGAAAATCAAGAAGAAGATGTAGGCCCCTCTGGCACGAAGTGGCCTGAATCCCATCCGGCGAAACAGAGGAACGTGGACCGCCGGTTTTGCCTTGACGCAGTCCGGCCGAGATGACATGAGGCGTAGAACCGATTCGCAGATCTCTTTCGCAACGGAAACACAAGAGGACAACGGTATGCCCGACGATCAGAAGACACCCGCAATATGGCAGTACAAAGTGGTGCAACGGGTTTTGAGTTCATACACTCCACCCGCCGCCCAATTCGATCCCGCCGGCGCGTGGGAACATACGTACAACATCTATTTCCTGAACATCCGGGCGAAAAAGGGCAAGGGAAAGGGCGCCGGCGCGGAGGTCAATCCCAACGGCATCTTGAAGCTCTCTTCGGCGCCGAAGGGCGGCGAAATTGAACTCCTCGTGGAATCCACGGCCTTTATGACCGGCGACCAGACCTCGGCGCGTATTCGCTGCAAGAACGACGCCCTGCGCTCGCCGCTGTCCTGGGAAATCAGTTTCACTAACCAAAGCCCAACCGGGAAAGAGCTGGTGACATTCTCCAAGACCGGCGCGGTGGAGAACGGCGTCCTGATGAAAGACGGCAAACCCGCCAAGGGAATGAAGCCCCTTAGCGCATACACCTGCGACTGGTCGCTCTTCGACGCCGTTCAAAGATTGACCCTACAAAAGTCCACCGCCCCGCTAACGTTTGACATGATCGAATACCTGGATGTGTTGCGGGAGAACCAGACGCTCCGGTCGCGAGGCGCAACCCCGATTCCGTGTGCCGGCGGCAACGTCGACGCCCAGGAGTATCTTCAGTTCGGCGACGCCGTCCTTCCCACTCATTATTACGTCGACGCCGGCGGCCGCCTGTTCATGGCGCTTGGCAGCCGCAGACTCTTTGTCCTCGTGGACGAGAAAGCATAGGGGAGTTATCTATGAATACCAACGATCGCCCGACGGCCATCTCACGGCGCGATTTCCTGAAGACCTCGGCGGGAGCGGCCGGCG
The DNA here is from genome assembly GCA_026398515.1 of Candidatus Sumerlaeota bacterium. Lineage (GTDB taxonomy): Bacteria > Sumerlaeota > Sumerlaeia > JAPLSS01 > JAPLSS01 > JAPLSS01. The sequence continues at coordinate 11,323 of JAPLSS010000271.1, forward strand.
CGCTCGCGACCGCGCCCCTGCTCGGCAAGAGTGTTTCCCTCCTTCCGAGCGACAAGAATCACAAACCCAACTTTCTCTTCCTGAACCTGGATCAACTGAGTTGCGAGGCGATTCATCATCACGGCTGCGCGGCGGTGAAGACCCCCAATCTCGATTGCATCGGCCAGCGGAGCGTCTCCTTCACGCAATCCTATAGCGCCAACCCGGTGTGCTGCCCGGCGCGCTCGGCGTGGTTCACCGGCCGATACACGCCGGAGACGGGCGTGATGAACAATGGGTTGCCGCTGGTCAAGGGCATGCCCGATCTCGGCCAGTGGCTGCGCCGCGGCGGCTATCAGGCGTTTTACACCGGCAAATGGCACATCCCCGCGAGGCAGGTATCGAACAGCTTCACCGTGCTCGGGCCGGACCCCAGGAATACGGCCTCGCTTGGCGATATTGTCACCACGCGAAGCGTCGAGGGCTTTCTCCGCAATTATCGCCAAAACGATCCGTTCTTCCTCTCCGTCGGACTCCTCAACCCGCACGACATCTGTTCCTTCCTCCTCCAAAATTCGATGTACCGGGGGGCCATGCCTTACCCCGAACTCGTCGAGGAACTGCCGCCCCTGCCGCCGAACTTCCGTTGCGACATGAAGGAGCCGCGCGAGATCGTTCAGAGGAAGGAAAAATACTTCGGGGATCACGGCGACGAGTCCGGCATGGGCCTCTGGAAAGACGACTACTGGCGCTATTACGCCTGGGCCTACTATCATTATATAACTATGGTCGACGGCCAGGTCGGTCTGATCCTCGACACCCTGGAGCAATCGCCCTTCGCGGAGAACACGGTCCTGATCCTCTCGGCCGACCACGGCGAAGGGCACGGACGGCACCAGATGATTCTCAAGAGCTTCCTGTATGACGAAGCGGCGCGGGTGCCGTTCATGATCTCCTGGCCCGGACATCTCCCCGAGAATGTCATCGACAACACGCGCCTGGTGTCCGGCGTCGACCTTTTCCCGACGGTGTGCGACTATGCTGGGATCGAGACGCCGCCGAACATGCGGGGCTACAGCCTGCGCCCCGTGGCCGAGGGCAACGCCTCAACATGGCGTGATTTTGTCATCTCGCACACCGGCCTAAACGGTCGCATGATTCGGACCAACCAGTACAAGTTGATCACCTACAAAGACGATCCAGTCGCTCAGTTGTTCAATATGAAGAACGACCCCTGGGAGACAAAGAACCTGGCGGAAGAGACAGCCCTTGCCTCGGTGGTGGAGGAGCATCGAAAAACGCTCGACGACTATGAGGCGACCTTTGAGGTTGCCCCGCTGCCGAAGAAAGCCGCGACCTCCGCGGCGAACGACGAGTAGGCGCTCCCTTTGGCGCGACTATCACTTCGTCAGGCGATACTTCCCCGGCCGCGCCTCGAATTCGAGCGCGCGGCCGGTTGCTTTCACCTGGGTTTCCGCGCCGTTTTCGATTCGCCACACCGAACATCCGCCGTCCCATCCTCGGATGGCCAGCGTCATCCGATGCGGCGTCCGGAAATCAAGTTCGCAGATCATTGCCGGAGGAAGGACCTTCCAGTTGATTTCCCAGAACGGCCGCACAAAGACCGCGTCAGGGTTGATTTCGATATCAATTTCCTTCTCTCCGATATCGATGAAGTAGATCCCCGTGCCATCATACGACGCCAGTTCCGAAGCGCCGAGGCCGACAATGTGTTGCACATCGGGAGAAATCTGCAGTGGATTCCAAGCACTAAGCGACGCGGAATACATGAGCTTCGCGGCGTGGCTCATGATGCTCACGTTCTCGGGGAAGGAGAGCGCGAAATCGCTGAAGACCATCCGCTCCTTCTGAGTCGTGTCGTAGGGAGTCAATCGAGGAACCGAGGAGAACACTTCGCCGGCGATCATGAACGACAACGCCTTCCGCGGCGTGGTCAGAAGATTGAGATAGTGAGAGCCACCCTGGACCTGCGCCACCGGACTCATCGTATAGCGCCACATCGGCGCCATTTGCACGCCCAGCGCCCGGAGCATCCGGGCTATCGCGGGGTACAGATAGCCGCTCTGGTTGTAGAAGGTCTCGAACTCATAAACGAGTTTCGCCTTGGATGCGAATCGCTCATCCAGCGCCCAGCCGAGCCGCTCGTGCTCGGAATACTGTTGACTGAGAAAAGGAAGATAGTTCTTGCCGCTCAAGTCGGCGGGGTTCTGCCAATACGGTTGCTTAAGGTCGCCCTGGCCGGGGTAAAGGCTGAAGGAAACGGCGTCGACCGCGCTGGCGGCCACGGCGTCGAAGATATCCTCGCGCCCGACGATCATCCGGGCCCAGTTCAGGTTCCACACGATAGGCTGCCGGGCGCCGATGCCGCGGATATCGTCGCAAACGGAGTCGATGTATTGGCGCACTCGCTCGGAGCAGAACCGATTGAAGGTCTCTTTGCTCTTCGACTGATGGTTCGCGCCGAGCCAGCGCTCATAGCACGCCCGCACCGGCGCGATGGCGTCGAGGTCCTTGAAATCGGGATACTGCGGCTCGTTCTGGATTTCCAAGACGGCCATCGAGGGTTCGTCCTTGTACTTCCTCGTGGTGTAACGATTCGTTCGATTTAACAGATTCTTTATATAGGTTCTGCTCTTACTCGTCCAATCGTCGTCAAAATAGTATTCTTTCCTTCGGGCGAAGCTGTCGTTCTTGTCCGGACTCTCATACTTCGACATGAAGGAGTCCGGAAGGTAGCGCATCCTCATCTCGTTGATGAGCGTCACATAGAGGTAGATGCCGTTCCGATCGCAGGAGTCGATGAGATAATCCAGCGCGTCAAGGAATACCGTGTCGACCAGATTCGCCTCGGCGTCGGTGAAGTCGGAGGGAAGCAGGTGGGCGCGAATCACGCCGACGTTCATTCTCTTCAACTGAGCAAAGTCCGCGTCGGTGATTTCCCTGAACTTGGCGATATCCAGCGGAATCCCGGCGTAGCGCGACAGGTTCTTATACTCCCACGATAACGCGATCTGGTAGTTCACGCCCCACAACGCGACCTCCGTTCCGTCGTCATAGTATAGAACCCCTTTCTCGACGTGCATCGGCCGGAGCGGCAAGGGATTGCCGATCGCCGCGGACTCGGCCGCGGCCACGACGGCGCTTGCGGCGGCCATCTGTGTGAAGAACAACCAGAGGCGAAGGGCTCTCATCGGAGGTCCCTCGATTGTAGCGCCGACTACACATCGCACGTGGCGAGCGCCTGTTCGAGCGACTGGAGCGGGTCGCGCGTGGGAGTGTATTCGTGCGCCACGTAGCCCGTATAGCCCGCCTTGACCAGCGCGCGCATGATGGCGGGGTAATATAACTCCTGGGTGTCGTCGATCTCATGACGCCCCGGATTCCCCGCCGTGTGAATGTGTCCGATATACTGTATGTTATCGGTCAGAGTGCGGATGATATCCCCTTCCTGGACCTGCATGTGATAGATATCATAGAGCAGCTTGAAGTTCGGCGATCCAACCTGCTTGCACAGTTCCACGCCCCACGCCGAGTGGTCGCACATGTAACCCTTGTGGTTGACCTTGCTGTTGAGCAGCTCCATGCACAGCATGATCTTCTTTTCCTCGGCCAGCCCGACCACCTGCTTCAACGCCACGACGCAATTGGCCAGCCCTTCTTCGTCGGTCAGGCCGGGCGCGCGATTGCCCGAGAAACAGATGACGTTCGGAAAGCCGGCCGCCGCCGTGGCCTCGATCGACTTGCGAATCGCGTCCAGGCAGGCCTCGTGATTCTCCTTCTGATTCAGGCCCTTGCCAAGGTTGTGCGAGGGCGTCATCGTGCCCACCAGGCCGTATTTCCTGAGGACCTCCCAATTGTCGGGCCTGACGAGATCAATGCCCTTGACGCCGAGCCGGACGCACGTTTCGGCCATCTGCTCGAATGGCATCTTCTTCAGGCAGCCCTGGCAGATGCATTGTTTGATGTTTCCCTTGCGCTCGACAGGCTTCGACGCCGGCGCGTCCTGCGCGCGCGCCGCCAAGCCCGACGCCGCCATGGCCGCCAGCGCGCCGCCGCCGGCAGCCTGCAGCAGACCGCGCCGGGTCAGGCCGCTCTCCGCGGCGTCGCCGGTTCGAGAGTCGTTGCCGAATCGTTCGTTCCTCATTGCTCCATTCCTCTCTTCCGAGAATTCGCTCGAGTTCGTAGAGCCAGGCGAGAACGCCGAACGCCAATAGGCCAGATTCGCGCACAAAGGGAAAGGATTTTTCGCTCGCTACGCCGTGGCCATTTATGGGAGGTAAATCCGTCGACGTCGCTCCCGACGTCGGCGGGGAGACGAGGGAGAAGGGGATGCCCATGTTCACGCCGCCTCACGTTGGACCGAGGACGAGGTGTGTAGGGACGCCTTCAGGCGTTCAACGACAACGGCTAAAGCCGTCGCCACAAGCTCAAGACGCCAGCGCCTGCTGTCTCTCGCTTATCCTGCTTATCGCCATGACAGAGGCCGCCGCTCCTATAGCGCCCGCCTACCCGCTTTACGCCATCGCCCGTCACACCGAGCCGGATGCCAACACCACCGCCGAGGATTTGGCGCTCGTGGCGCGCTCCTTCCGTTTCATCCAGGGAGTGTTCACCAAGGAGCAGATGGATTTCATGCGCTCGGTGAACCCCGCCATCAAGATCGTCCCCTACCTAAACACGGAGTATATCACGTCATCCGATGAGATGACTTACATCGAGCAGCACAGGGACCAATGCGACCACTACTTGGCCGCCCGTTTGAAGAGCGCCATCGGCCCCGGCGACACGCAGTTCCTCCTCGAACCGGCGCTGGAACGCATCGCCTTGGCCGCCAGCGCCATCCCCGGCGAACTGAGTTCGACGGACCCGGACCGGCCCGCGACGCGGTATTGCGTGACCTGGATTCGGATCGATGGTGAGTTCATGCGGATCAACGCCTGGAACAAGAAGCGGTCGGCGATCACGGTCGCCCGCGGCCTGAGCGGCTCGAAGGCGGCGCCTCACCCGGCCGGCGCCAACGTCTTCTGTCCGATGTACAGCGCCAACGCCCGCCCCGGCGGCCGCGGCGGGAAACTCAACTATCATTATGATCCCGCCGCCCGCGTTCGCTGGGACCTGACCCTGGCGAAGACGCTGGCCAATGCGCGGGCGGGCTACGACGGCTCGTGGCTCGACCTGCTGTCCGAAGACCCCTTCCGCGCGACGGACAGCGACGGGCAGCCGGCGAGGCCCTGGAACTTCGCCGCCGGCCATCCCTACACGAAGGACGAATACCGCGAGGCCAATGAGAAGGGGATCGACTTCGTCCAGCGCGGTTTTCAGAAGCAGATGGGGCGCTGGCCGTTGCTCCTGGCGAACAACTTTCAGGCGCCGGCGTACGCGCCCGGCGCCGGAGGGGCGAGCCTGTTCCTCAAGCCCACGGCGGCCAAGCCGCGGCCGCTCGACGGCTATTGCATCGAATCGTTCGCCGGCTCGAACGAGGCCGAGACCGAGTATCAGAAGTGGCTGCGCGGCGGGCCGCCGGTGGCGCCGCACAAACTGAGCGCCCAGCAATGGCTCCAGCGCGTCGAGGAGGTGGGGCGGGCGGGTGAGGAAGGCATCGCCGCCTGCCCGATGAACATGAACGCCGGGCAAAAGGTCGAGATGTACGAGCGCTGCCCCGAGGCGGCGCGCAATGAGTTTGAACTGTGGGCCTATGCCAGTTACTTGATCGGCGTGGTGAAGCGGGGCGCGAATTGCTCGACCGTGTTCGGCACGCCCTGCTTCGACCAAGGAGCCGACGGAGCGCGCCATGCGCGGTTCAATGAAATCTACACGTGGGACATCGGCGACCCGGTCGAAACCGCCGACTGGAGCCGGATCGAGCAATACGTCCCGTCGGGCCACGCCTCCTATGTGCGGCGCTTCGCCAAGGGGATCGTCCTCGTCAACCCCGGCACGGCCGCGGACCAAGGGATCGCGCTCGGCGGCTCCTATGTCGATCCGAACACGAACGAAGCGTTCACGACGATCGAGCTGGCCCCGCATTCCGCGAGGATTCTTTTGAGACAGTGAAACAAGGCAGGATGGTGGAGTGCGCGCCGGCGTTCTTGTTGCGCAGGCGTT
>JAPLSS010000122.1 GCA_026398515.1 Candidatus Sumerlaeota bacterium
AACTGACCCTGCCCCTCCAACCCGCGCCCCGCGTTTACGCCGCCAGCGCCGCCACCGTGTAGTGCCGACCTTTTGCTCTCAGACCCCGAGTTTCCTAACATTCTCACTCAGCGCCCCCGCGAATCGCGAAAGACGGGCTAGGTACGGCGGATGCCAGCCGACCCCCCGCAGGAAGAACCAATACACATCGCGGCATAAGTAATGCAATAAGGCTCGCCTCGGAAAGCCCGTTGACATTGGCCTCTTCGAATAGGGGGTGTTGCATTGCTTACGCGGCGATCGATATAGACCTATTCCGATGCGGTGAGGCGGAGGGGCGAAGAGGCGGTTTGCTCAAATCGCCGATCGCTGATGGAACAGCGCGGCGCTTCTTGTTTCTGGCATCATGTTTCTTGTGGAACTGCGCCTGTTTCTCGTTGCGCCATGGAGAAGGGCCGATTGCCGATTCCTGGTCTAAACCGCCCAGTCCGTAATCGTTCTGTGTCGTTCACTCGGCGATCGGCGATCATCCTTTGCGGCTCTTCTGAATCAGCCGGGCGTTCTCGATGGCCAACGCGGCCAGCGACCCCAGACTCTCGAGCCAACGCGCGTCGTCGGGACCCACGGCGCGGCTTGGCGCGGCCTCCGGGTCGCGGAAGTCCACGTAAATCAGTCCGACAAAGCGCCCTTCGACCTTCATCGGCGCGCAGATGGCGGCGTGAATCCCTTGGGCCATCAGCGCCTCGCCCAGCGGCTCCCCCAGCGCCTCGGGCGCCCCGGCCAGCGGAGCCCGAAAGACCGTCGTGCCCGATTTCGCCGTTTCCCGCGCGATCGAGGCGCTGGGCTCGCCGGGCGGAGGGGTGCGCTCTTCGATCCGAATCTCCTTCTTCAGATTCGCCATGCCGCGCTGCAGGGCCAGCGTCAAACTACGCCGCCGCCGGCTGTAGAGCATCAAGAACCCGCAATCGGCGCTCATTTGGCGGATCGCGAGATCCAGGATCGTCTCCAGGCGCTCGCGCAACGGTTGCGGGGCGCTGATGATGCGCGCCGCCTCCAGCAGCCGCCCCAGCCGCTCGCACGCCGCCTCAATGCCGCCGGCCACCCCCGCCATGCGTTCCATCGAGGCCCACGCGTTGTCGTGCAGCGCCCCCATCTCGCCCGCCAGCGTCGGCGGCGTGCGCAGTTTGACGGCGTTCCACAGGCGCTCGAAATCGCCGCGCAGGGCCGCCATCGCCTCCTCGTAGCGCCGGCTCCAGTCTTGGACGCTGTCCCACTCGCTCGGAGATTCCGGCGCCGGGGCCGACGGCTTGCCCGACTTCGGCGGAAGCGGAGAAAGCAGCGGCTCCACCCCCAACGGCTTCGGCGGCGCCTCCTCCCCGCTCAGCCCCAGGGTCGCCGCCTCGCGCTCGTTCCCCTCCGCGGGCGCCGCTTCGGGAATGACCTCCAGCACCTCAATGGACACAGGTCCCAGCCGAATCCGGTCGCCCGGGCGCAACGGCCGCGGCTTGGAGACCGCCAGCTCGTTCAGAAACAGGCCGTTGCGCGAGTCCAGGTCGGCGAGTTGGCATTCGCCGTTCGCCGCGAACACGATCTCGGCATGGCGGCGCGAGATGGCATGATGGGCCAGCGGCAAATCGCACTCCCGCGTCCGCCCGACGATCAGACGCGGCCCTGATAATTCTGCCGTCCAAGTCTTTCTTCCTGGTTCGTAGACGCGCAGCTTGATCGACATCGCCTTGGCCGCTCCGTTGGGTCCACTTCGTCTACTCTATTCTATGGCGGCGCCGTTCGCAGCGACTAGTGGAAAAAGGGGTTTGCAGGTCGGATAAGACTTATGGGCCCTTTTGGTCCTATAGGTTCCATACGTTCTTGCGGCCCCCGTCAAACTACTCCCGGGCGATCCGTCCCCCGCCGAGCAAAACCTCCCCTCGATAGAACGCCGCCATCTGACCCGGGGCGATGGCCCGCTGGGGCTCGTCGAAGATCGCTTCCACTTCGCCCGCTCCGCGCGGGTGGATGATGCACGGCGCCGGCGAGTGCCGATAGCGGATCTGCGCCTCGGCGCGCAACGGCCCCGGCGGCGGAGCGATGCTCACCCAATTCACCTCGCGCGCCAGCAGCCGGCCCTTGCGCAGTTCCTCTTCCTCGCCGACGACCAGCGTGTTGCTTTCCGGCCGCAGCTCGATCACATACAAGGGCCGCGCATGGGCGATTCCCAGCCCTTTGCGCTGCCCGACCGTGTAGCGCGCCAAGCCGCGATGGCGCCCGATCGGCTCGCCGCGCGCATTCACGATGGGCCCCGGCGTTCCCGCGGCGCCGCGCCCCAGCCGCGCCTCCAGGAACTCGCGGTAATCGGCGCCGCCGACCAGGCAGATGTCCTGGCTCTCCGCCTTGTCCGCCACGGGCAGGCCCCATTCGCGCGCCCGCCGCCGCGTGTCGGCCTTGTCTTCGATCTCGCCCAGAGGCAACGTCAGATGCGCCAACTGCTCCTGGCTCAAGCCCATCAGGTAATACGACTGGTCCTTGTCCCGATTGCGCCCGCGCCAGATTTGCCAGCGTCCGGCGCCTTCGTCGAACCGCACGCGCGCGTAATGGCCCGTCGCGATCGCCTCGAATCCTTCGGCCTTCGCCCATTCCAGCGGCGGCCCCAACTTGACCCGCGCGTTGCACCACACGCACGGATTGGGCGTCTCGCCCGCCTGATAGGCCGCGAGGAACGGCTGGACGATCTCGCGCTCGAAGCAATCCTCCAGAGCCAGCGTGCGAAACGGAATCCCCGCCGCCTCAGCCGCCCGCCGCGCGTCCTGCGCGTGCGCGGGACCGACGCAGCGCGCCGCGCCGGCGCCTTCGGCGCTTGGGCGCAGCAACAGGTGCACGCCCAGGACGTCATGCCCCGCTCGGCGCAGCATCGCCGCCGCCACCGAACTGTCCACCCCGCCGCTCATCGCCGCGATCACGCGCATGGGCCGATCCTTTCCCCGGCGATCCATCCCCCCATTCTACCCCGAAATGCGGGCATGGCAACCCACGAGCCTTCGCCTCACCCGGAAACGGACGAAAGGTAGGTCGGTCTTGCCCCTCGGCTCCGCTCGGGACCTGCGTCCGAGGCTGGCTTCGATCGGGCTGACCGGCATTCAGTCCACCCCGGACGCAGTTCCCGAGCGAAGCCGAGGGGCAGGGAGGACCTACTCGAATTCTCGGAGCGGAATCCCCAAACGTATCCCCGCGAGCCCCAGCGCACAAAAGATCAGGTGGCCCGAAGTTTCCGTAGCGTCCCCAAGGGAATTCCCTCGCGACCGCGTCCATCCTAGCATGCTGTCGCGGCAAATGGACGGGGCGCCCGATCGCCTTGACCTCCGCCAAGCCGCCAAAGGAGGCTGACACGATGACGACACTGCGAAGCGGTCATGGCGTGTGGGTTCACCAAACCGAGCGGTGCGCGGGTGGGAACCCGGAGAAGTTTGCAACGGCGTGCGGCGATCTGAAGTTTCAGCACGTCAACATCAAGGTCACGGACGGCGCGACGATTCGCTCAAGAGATGCCCAATTCGCTAACGAGGTCGCGCCGGAGCTGCAACGGCGGGGAGTTCAACTGTGCCTGTGGGGCTACTGTTACGCGCAGGGCGATCCGGCGAGGCAGGCGGAAGTGGCGATGGATCTGTGTGGACGGCTGGGGGTTGAGGTGTTCATTGTGAATGCGGAGAAGGAATTCAAGGCGCGGCCGGGCGAAGCCCAGCCTTTGGCCGAAGCCTTCGGCAAGGCGGCGGCAGAGGCGGGCGTGGAGTTGTGGCTGTCGACCTTTGCCATGCCATCGCTGCATCCAGAATTCCCTTGGGATGGCTTCCTGGGCGGCGGGCATTTCCACGGATTTCAGCCCCAATGCTATGGATCGCATCCGGACCGGCAGGCGAAGGAGGCGCGGAGAGCGGCGGAGGCGCGGGGCTTGGAATTCTGTCCGACGCTGCGAGCGTATGTCGGCGCCGCGGGCGACTCGATTGGCGAGGAGTCGACCGTCGTCGGCTTGCTGGGGCAATGGTCCGGTTGGAAGAACGCTCCCGGCATTCAGGCCAGCGTGTGGAACTACTGGCAATTCGAGGAGATCGAGCGCCGGCCGCAAATCCGCGAGGCCGTCGGGCGACTGGCCGTCTGACCCGCGCCCCCAGGAACCGCCAATTCGGTGAGGAATGAAGGCCAACTCCTCTACGCGCCTTTGGCCGCTTTCCCGGCCTTGCACTCCCGGTAGGCGCGGCAGCAGGGGCAGTCTTTCTCCAGTTCGTTCATCTTGCGGGCGTAAGCGGAATCGGGCCACTGGCGTTTGGCGATGCAGAAAGGGCAGATCGCGCAGACCAGGGCCAGGATGCGTTTCATCATCGCGGAGTCCTCCCATGGGAACCAGGATTTGACAATCCGTCCGCCGTTTCGCTAGGAATGCCGTTGACGCCTGCCCGAAGATAGCAAACGCGCCGGGAAATCGGAATCATTTTCCGTCTTGTGGCGTGGGCTGCCNNNTCTGCGCGGGCTGGCTGCCCACTCCACAAAGCTGGAACGCCTACGCCACAAAGGAGACGCCTTTCGCCATGGCCGCCAAACCGAAAGTCCTCGTCCTGCCCGCCGGGCAACTCTACGGCGAGCTGTTCACCTCGGAAATCGAAGCCGGGCTAAACGCCGTGGCCGACGTCGCGCGCGCGCCCGAAACGCCCAAGTGGACCTCGGAGGCGCTGGCGGCGATCATCGGCCCCTACGACGCCGTCATGACCGGCTGGGGGTCGCCGAAATTCAGCAATGGCGTTTTGGAGGCCGCCGATCGCCTGAAGCTGATCGCCCACTCGGCCGGCTCGATCAAGGCCATGCTGCCGCCGGCGGTCTTTGATCGCGGCATCGCGGTGACCCACGCCGCCGGCGCCATCGCCCACGCGGTGGCCGAATTCACCCTGACGTTGGCGCTGACCTGCCTCAAGCGGGTGGCCTACGCGGACCACGCGCTGAAGTCGGGCAAGGCGCACCGCGAGGTCAAGACCGGGCTGGCCCACGAGCTGGCCGGCATGCGGATCGGCATCCTTGGCGCGGGCTACGTCGGGCGGCTGACGATCGGCGTCTTCCGCAAGTTCGACTGCGAGATCTGGGTCTACGATCCCTACCTGTCCGAGGAGAAGGCGCGATCCATGGGCGTCCAGCGCAAGTCTGTGGACGAGATCATGGCCGGCTGCCCGGTGGTGTCGATGCACACGCCGGTGACGGACGAAACGCGCCACATGATCGGCGCGCGCGAACTGGCCCTGTTGCGGGACGGGGCGGTGTTCATCAACACCGCCCGCGCGTGGTGCGTCGATGAGCCGGCCCTCATCGCCGAGTTGAAGACCGGGCGCATCCAGGCCGCTCTGGATGTGTTCGACAAAGAGCCGCTGGCCGAGGACAGCCCGTTGCGCTCGCTGCCGAACGTCGTCATCACGCCGCACATCGCCGGGCACACCGTCGAGACGCGCCACCGCCAGGGCGCGGCGATGGTCGACGAAATCGGCCGCTTCTTCGCCGGCAAGCCGCTCCACTACGCGGTGACCAAGGACATGCTGCCCACGATGGCGTAGCTGTAACGGCCGGACCAACGATCGCGCGGCGGTTGTGGCGCAGGCTTTCCTGCCCGTGAAACGCAAAGCGACCGGACATGCTCAAGATCACAGGCTGGAAAGCCTGCGCCACAAATGCAGCAGAACCTCATGGCGGGAGGCGCCTGGCCGGACCGCCTTTTGGGGATAACCCTTGCGGATTCCTGGGGCGATCGGATAGGCTAGAAGCGATCATGGGAGGGTGGGACGCCCATGATTCGCGCGAAGCCGTCGGAAGCGCCGTTCGACGGTTTCCGCGGTTGTCGCGCGCGCGGATATCCCCGGGGACGCCGACTCACCGCCTTGAACGCCACCTCCGACCAAGCCTTTGCGGCTCTTTTCGCCCGAATGGGCACGGTTCTGGCCGCCGCGGAAAACCTGGAGGATTTCTACGCCTCCTCGGTCGAGTTGATCGGCGAAACGCTGCAAGTCGACGGCTGTTCGATCCTGCTCCTCGACCCCGAAGACCAGCTGCTGAAAGTCAAGGCCTCGACAAGCATCCCCTTCGCCGAATGGAAGACCATTCGAATCCGCCTGGGCGAAGGCATCGCCGGCAAGGTCGCCCAGAGCGGACGGCTCCTGTGGTCGAGCGACGTCGAAGCCATCGTCGGCCCGCGCGAGGGGGCGGCCAGGCGCTCGCGCTACAAGGACCCCTCGTTCATTTCCGTTCCCGTGCGCCTGCAAGGGGAAGTCGTCGGGGTGATCAACGCCGACAGCAAACGCGACGGCTCGAAGTTCAGCCGGTTCGACGTCGATCAGATGGAGGCGCTGGCCGGGTTGTTCTCCACCGTGTTGGCCACCTCGCGCCTGCTGGAGGAGCGCTCGCGGGCGAATCGCTACTTCGACTCCATCTTGCAAAGCATCCCCATGGGCGTCATGGCGTTCAACAATGCATTGCGCCTGACGCAATGCAACCGCGCGGCCGCGGATTTCCTCAGTTTCGACGTCAACCTGATCGCCGGCGCGCCGGCCAATGTCGTCCTGCCCGATCCGATCCGCCATCGCGTGTTGGAGATGATCGTGGATCTGAAGACCACCGGCGTGCCGACGTGCTGCGAAGTCGAATACGCCCCGCGCCGCGGGGGGCCGACCGTCCCGCTGGGGCTGAGCGCCTGGGCGCTGCGCGATCGCGACGGCTCGCCCAGCGGCGTCATCCTGGTCATCGAAGACCTGACGCTGCGTCGCGAGATCACCGAGCTGCGCCAGTCCTCCGCGCTGAAGAACCATTTTCTTTCGCTCATCTCGCATGAGCTGCGCACGCCGATGACCTCGATCAAAGGCGCCGTGCACCTGCTCATGGAAACCCGGGGGATGAAGTCCCCGCCCGCCCAACAGCGCATTCTCGACATCATCGACCGCAATGTCATGCGCCTGGCCGCCCTGGTGGACGACCTGCTGGAGGTGCAGCTGATCGAAACCCAGAAGGTGGAACTGGAGCGCGAGCCGGTGGACATCGAGGGGCTGGTCCGCGAATGCCTGGAGTCGCGCCGCCCGTTGTGGCACGACAAGCAGGTCGAAACCCATCTCGAGGTCCGCGACGGCGCGCTGGGCGAATTGCGCCTTGACCGGGATCGAATCCGCCATGTATTTATCCATCTCATCGACAATGCCTTTAAGTTCTGCAGTCCCGGGGGAAAGATCGAGATTCGGATCGACGTGGGGCCCAAGGGGTTGGAGACCCGGATCTCCAACACCGGCAGCCCGATCCCGGCGAAGAGCCGCGACCAGATTTTCCAGAAGTTCTACCAAGTCGAATCGACCATGACGCGCCAGATCGGCGGCAGCGGCCTGGGGCTATATCTGGCGCGCGAACTGGCCCGGCTCCATGGCGGCGACGTGCTCTTGGAACGCAGCGACGAGGAATGGACCACGTTCCTGGCTCGTCTGCCCCGGGACGAGAGCCAGGAAGACTCCCGGGGTGCGGGGACGTGATCGCTTAGGGGGTGTGCTCGCGCCCGTGCACGAGGCGGACTCCCGGCTCTCTTGATTCGCAATGGAAAGGCCTCCTGCCATGCCGAAACGCGTGCTGATCGCCGACGATGAGGAAGACGTGAAAGACGTCATGCAGATGTTCCTGGAGGGCGAAGGCTACGAAGTGGAAACCGCCTACGACGGGCTGGATGCGTTGGATCGCGTGCGCACCTTCCAGCCCGACGTGATCCTCCTGGACATTATGATGCCGGTGGTCGACGGCATTCAGGTCTGCCGCAAGCTGAAAAGCGATGAAAAGACGAAACACATTCCCGTGATCATGGTTTCGGCCGCCGCCAAGCGAGAAAAAGAAGGCGAAGCCTACGACGCCGGGGCCGCGGCATACGTCCTCAAACCCTTCCAGCCCGAGGAACTCGTCCGCGTGGTGGAACGGTGCCTTGCGGGGCGGCCCAAAGGATAAGCTCGGCTCCCTGCAACTTCCGCGGCGCGGCTTTCAGGCGTCTAGGGGGTCCATTGCGTCCATCACGCCCGGTTCGTCCAGTTTCGTCCCCCTCACCCGCCGCCTCCCCCAAACATTTGTTGAGTTTTTCCGGTCCAACTCGTAGAAGTCCGCGGGGCTCAATCTTTTCCGCTGGAAAAAGACTGGACGCGGATGGTCGCGTTCCTATAATCGAGCCGCTGGTTTTTTGTTCTCTGGATGGAGAGCGGGGGGTCAAGCCCCTACGCCACTTGAACCGCGAGGTCCGCGTTCCCATGAGCGATACGGAAACCAAACTGGAAGCTCTCAGCGCCGCCGAAGCCGAAGGACAGCCTTCGGGCAATCTGTACCAGGAAGAGCTGCGGCGCTATCGCATGGCTCTTAATCGCGGCATCGACCGCGCGTACCGGCGCTACGGGTTTGTCCTCTACCACTCGCTGGAAGGCGCTGAAGCCGTGGAATTGCGCCAGAAGATAGGTTTGCCGATGGAGGACGCCCTGGATGCCTACAATCTCGGCGTCGTCGCCGCGCAGAAGGATGAATGGGCCGAGGCGGTCCGCTGTTTTCAACAGGCCCTGGCCGCCGACTCCGCGCTGGCCGACGCGGAATACAATCTGGCCTTGGCGCTGGAGAAGAAGGGCGACGCGGCGGGCGCGCGCAAACGCTGGAACTCGTATCTGAAACGGGAAGACCTCAGCGAAGCGGATCGCGGCGCCGTGGAAGCGCATGTGAAAGAATTGTAGGGAAGAACGGGGGCGGCGCCGGCAAGACGAGAGAGTCAGGATAATGGAGTCAGGATAGTGACGAATCGCCGTCGTTTTGCATCATCCTGACTCCATTATCCTGACTTTGATTTCTCCTCTTCGGCGAGCAAGGTCCCGATCCCGAGGGGTCCTTGTTCCAGAAGCAGGACTCGCGGTCCAATCTGTTTCTGCCATGCCATCGGCCGATTCGCCTATGAGCTCTCGCCTGATCCGCTGCCTGGCCTTAATGGCGTGCTTCGTTGCCGCGGCGGGGGCTTCGCGCGCCGGCGCCACCGTGGCTCTGCGCGACATCTCCTGGGAGTCGCGCCCCTCGTCGCTTCGCTGCATCGTGACGACGGAAACGCCGATCCAGATCGACCACCGCGACTTCCTCGCCGAGAGGGGCTTGTTCTACGTCGATCTCTACAACGTTCACGGCAAGATCTCCAAGACCTACGAGAAGCATGAGGGCCCGTTCCTGACAGCCCACCGCTTTGTGGGCTACGCGGCGGAGCATGTCCTGCGGATCATTTTCTATCCCACGCCGGGGACGAAATACCGCGTCCGGCTGGCGCAATCGCCTCCCCGGGTGATCATCGAACTGTACCGGCCGGGCGAATCGCCGACCCCCGTCGCGCCTCCGTCGCCCAAGCCCGTTCCCGCGGCCAAATCGCCGACGCCGACCCCCACGCCGCCCCCCGGAGCCCCGCCCACGCCGAGCGATTCTCCGGCGCCCATCCCGGAGACCGCCCTGCTCCTGACGCCGCCGCCCGCCGCGCCGGCCACTCCCCCGCCCCTGACTCCGCCGCCGGCCCCCAGGACCAGCGGCCCCGGCCGGCGCAAGGTCATCATCGACCCGGGCCACGGCGGCCAGAACCAGGGCGCCAAGGGTAGAACCGACGGCAGGACGATCATCGAGAACGGCGTCAACCTCCAGGTCGCCAAGCGCCTGGCCGGGATGATCCAGAAAGCCGGGAACATGGACTACTACCTGACCCGGACCGACGAGACCTTCATCAGCCTGTACGATCGGGTCCGCTTCGCCGAACAGATCGCCGAGCCCGGCAACGGGCCGTGCATGTTCGTCTCCATCCACTCCAACTGGTCGCCGTCTTCCTCCGCCCGCGGCGTCGAATTCTACTATCTGAGCGAAACCAGCTCCGAGGCCACCCGCGAACTGGAGGCCCTGGAGAACGACGAGGAATACAAGGACCAGCTCAAGGGCAAGGAGAACTCGATCCTCTGGAACATCTTCAAGCAGATGGAAGAGGACAAGTTGAAGCAGCGCCGGGAAGAGGGATTCCTCGTCTGCCGCTACCTGGACCTGGCGTTTCGACAGAACGGCTACTTCGCCCGGCACGACCGCGGCGTGAAGAAGGCGAATTTTGTGGTGCTGAAGAACTTCCTGATGCCGGCGGTCCTGGTCGAGATCGGCTTTCTGAGCAATCGGACCGAATGCGCGGCCCTGGTGACCGAGGATTACCAGTACAATGTGGCCGCCGCGCTCTTCAACGGCATTAATTACTTCTTCAAGTTTAGCGACCAGACTTTCCAGGATCTCTACTTCCCTCTGCGGACTCTGTCGATGGATTGACGCGGCGGAACGATATCGAGTCGGCCCTGGGAGCGCGGGCGTCCTCGCCCGCAATGCAACGCATCGAGTCGCGGATGACCGCGGGCGAGGACGCCCGCGCTCCCAGCAACCGCCCCATCGCCATGGGAACCACCGGATCTCAGGTTGACACCCTTATGCCTCGTCGACGCATCCAGCGCGAACTGGCGGCGCAACTGGCCTACGCCATGGACGTCGCCCACGACGACGATTTTGAAGACGCCCGCTATCGGTTCACCCAGGCCGAGCCCAAGCGGCGCAAGGGCTGGGGCGAGTACGCCGAACGCCTGGCGCGGGAAGCCCTCGCCCGGAGAGACGAAATCGACGCGCGCCTTCGCGGCGCGCTCCAGCATTGGCGGTTGGAGCGGCTGGCGGCCATCGACCGCGCCATCCTGCGCCTGGCGGTCTGCGAGCTCCTCTACTTTCCCGAAATGCCCAGCCGCGTGACCATCGATGAGTTCATCGACATCGCGCGCGACTACGGAAACGACGAATCGCCCGCCTTCGTCAACGGCGTGCTCGACGCCATCGCCCGCCACGTGCCGGGCAAGGAGTTGCCGCCCGTCGGCGGCGGCGAGGAGGAATGAACGGCCAAATCAAGCATGGGTTTCATTGGTCGTTCGGGTCCACAAAGTCCATTGGGTCCATGAAGTCCATTTAGTCCACCAGGCGCCCCACCATGCATCGCCCCCGCGCCGCCGCCGCCGCCCAAACCCTTCGCTCACGGTTCGGCGAGCCGCCGATGGCCGCTGTGATCGCCGGCTCGGGCCTGGGCGCTCTGGCCGACGCGCTCGAGGGCCGCACAGCCTGCTCCTACAAGGACATCCGTGGCTTTCCCGAGATGGGCGTGGCGGGCCACCTGGGGCAGACCGCGGTCGGGGCGCTCCAGGGCCGCCGCGTCCTGATCCTTGGCGGCCGAAGCCACTATTACCAGGGCGTCGACGATGAGGAAGTCCTTGTCCTCGTCCGCGCCGCCGCGCTGTGGGGATGCCGAATCCTCGTCGTCACCAACGCGGCCGGCGGGGTGAATCCCGAATACCGCCCCGGCGATTTGATGCTCATCGCCGACCACCTGAATCTCCTGTTTCGCTCGCCGTTGCGGGGCCCGAACAACGACGCCTGGGGGCGGCGCTTCCCGGACCTGTGCCACGCCTACGATCCCGATTTGCGCCGCCGGATGCGGGAGGCGGCGCGCCTCGAAGGCATCGCCCTGCGCGAAGGCGTCTATGCCGCCAACCTCGGCCCCAGTTTCGAAACGCCGGCCGAAGGGCGCCTGTTGCGGCTGCTTGGCGCCGACGCCGTGGGGATGTCGACCGTGCCCGAGGTGTTGGCCGCGCGGCACATGGGTCTACGGGTCGTCGCCCTGTCGTACATTTCCAATTCGCTGGTCCACAAGCCCGAGGGCGTCGCCACCCACCAGGAAGTGCTCGACAACTCGCGCCGGGTGGTGGAGCCTTTGACGCGCCTGCTGCGGCGGTTCGTGGCGGGACTGAATGGAACCACGAATGGACACGAATAATCTCAAGAGTCAGGATGATGGAGTCAGGATGATGACGGTATTCCGCGCCGTCATCATCCTGACTCCATCATCCTGACTCTGCTTTTTCTTATTCGTGTTTATTCGTGTCCATTCGTGGTTCGTTCTTTCTGGAGTTGTTTATGCCTTTCCTCGAAACCATCCTTCGCAAACGCGCGGGCAAGGCGCTTTCCACGGAAGAGATCGCCGCGGCAGTCGGCGACTACGTCGCCGGGCGCGCGCCGGAGTACCAAATGGCCGCGCTTCTCATGGCCGCCTATTTTCGCGGCCTCACCTCCCGGGAAACGCGCGATTTGACCCGCGCCATGATCCGCTCCGGCGAAGTCTATGACCTCCGCGCCCTCCCCGGACGCAAGGTCGACAAGCACTCCACCGGCGGCGTCGGCGACAAAATCTCCATCCCCCTGGCCCCGCTCGTGGCGTCCGCCGGCGGGATCGTCCCCATGGTCTCCGGCCGCGGCTTGGGCCACACCGGCGGCACGCTGGACAAACTCGAATCCATTCCGGGATTCCGCGTCCGCCTTTCGCCAAGCCAATTCCGCCGCCAGCTGGAGCGCATCGGCGTCTTCATGGCCGGCCAAAGCGAACGGCTCGTGCCCGCGGACCGAAAACTGTATGCGTTGCGCGATGTGACCGGCACGGTGGAAAGCATCCCGCTCATCGCCGCGAGCATCCTCAGCAAAAAAGTCGCCGCGGGGAACGACGGCTTGGTGATGGACGTCAAGGTCGGCTCCGGCGCGTTCATGCCCACCGCGGCCCGATCGCGCGAACTGGCCCGAACCCTGGTCGCGCTGGGACGGCGGCTGGGGCTGCGCACGGTCGCCTATCTGACCGACATGAACCAGCCGCTGGGGCGCGCCATCGGCAACGCGCTGGAAATCCGCGAGTCCATTGAAATCCTGCAAGGCGGCGGCCCGCCCGACGTCCGGGAATTGACGCTCGAACTCGGCGCGCGGATGCTGCTTCTGGGCGGGAAGGCGAAGACGATGAAGGCCGGGCGCGAGCTGTTGCGCACGCGTGTGGCCGGCGGCCAGGCGTTCGAGAAGTTTCTTGAACTGGTGGCGGCGCAGGGCGGAAACGCGAAGTCGGTCGAGACGCCCGCGGCGCTGCCCGCCGCGCCGGTGCGACTGGAGGTGGGCGCCGAACGCGCCGGCCATCTCGCGCGCATCGACACGCGCGCGGTCGGAATGGCCGCCGTGTTCCTGGGCGCCGGGCGGCAGAAGATCGACGACGCCGTGGACCCCGGCGTGGGCTTCGTGATGTTGCGCAAATTGGGCGAGCGCGTGGAGACGGGCGAGCTGATCTGGCGCATCCACGCCCGCAGCCGCCTCGCCGCCGAAGCCGCCGCCGCGCGCCTGCGCGCCGCGACGCACGCGACCGAGGCGCCGGTTCGTCCACCGGAATTGATCAGGGGCTTGGTCGAATAGGACAGGAGACGAGAGAGGCAACGTGAGTCGTCAATCGTCCTGTCCCTAATCGTCCTGCCTGTCGCCGTGCAGCCAGGCAAACATGGAATAGAGGCAGGACGATTAGGGGCAGGACAATGGACAGAGCGCGACGGATCGGAGATCGCTGTCGCGCTTCGGTTCAGAGATCACGGATGTACCGAGAACCATGACCCATTCACGCACAATTGTTCTCGGCGCGGGGATGACCGGTCTGGGCGCGGGCTGGGCGTCGGGGCTGCCCGTGTATGAGGCCGATTCCATTCCCGGCGGAGTGTGCGCGTCGTATTACGTGCGGCCGGGCGGAAATGAACGCCTCGACGCGCCTCCGCCGGATGGGGAAGCCTATCGGTTCGAGGTCGGCGGCGGCCACTGGATCTTTGGCGGCGAGCCGCTGGCGCTGCGGGTGATCCGCTCCATCGCGCCCACGCGCTCCTATGAACGCAAGTCATCGGTCTATTTTCCCGGGCAGAAACTTTTTGTCCCCTATCCGCTTCAGAACCACCTGCGCTGCTTGCCCGCGGAGGTCGCGTCGCGGGCGCTGGCCGAAATCTCCGAATCCGCCCGCGCCCCGCATTCCGCCTCGACGATGGCCGAGTGGCTGCGGGGGCGCTTCGGTCCGACCCTGTGCGAGCGATTCTTTGATCCCTTTCACGCGCTTTACACCGCTCGGCTCTGGAGGAGCATCGCGCCGCAGGACGCCTACAAATCGCCGATCGACTTGCAGGCCATCCTCCAGGGGGCGAAGAACGACGTTCCGCCGGTCGGCTACAACGCGACGTTCCTCTATCCCGAGGAAGGCCTCGACGCGCTGGCGCGCAATCTGGCCGCGCGCTGCGAGGTCCACTATGAGAAGCGCGCGACGGCCATCGACGTGAAGGCGAAGGAAGTCCATTTCGCCGACGGGTCCGCGGTCGGATATGATGCTCTTCTGTCCACGCTGCCGCTGTCGCGCGCGATGGAACTGGCGGGGCTGCAAACGGCCTCGCCGCCGGATCCGTATTCATCCGTGCTCGTCGTCAACGTCGGCGCGCGCAAGACGGCGCAATGCCCGGCGGACCACTGGATCTACGTGCCGGAAAGCGCCGCCGGCTTCCACCGCGTCGGCTTCTACAGCCACGTCGATCCGTCGTTCCTTCCGCGTTCGGCGCGCCGAACGGCCGACCGCGCGAGCATCTACGTCAAGGAACTGCAACACTGGGGCTGGATTGAAGAGGCCGAGGCCGTTTCGCCGACCTGGATTGACGTCGCCTACACGTGGTCGTGGCCCGGCTCGCGCTGGAAGCAGGAGGCCCAGCGCGCGCTGGAGGAGCGTTCGATTTACCCCGTCGGCCGCTACGCCCGCTGGTCGTTCCAGGGCATCGCCGACTCCCTGCGCGACGGGCTGCTGGCGGGGGCGGCGGCGAGGTGAAGGCGGAACGCTCTTGACTTTTTGGCCGCGTCGTCGCTACATACAGCACGGGTTTGTAGAGCAGGCAGGATGTGCAGGGCGGTTGATGTTCTTGGCACGTAGTTCGTAGAGCGGCGCGGCGGCGCCCGGGCCTGAAGGCGAGCTCCCATGGCGAAAGAGGCGACAGCGGGAAGCATCGGCCATCTGCTCCTGCAAAACAAGCTGGTCAGCAGCGAGGAGTTGGCCGAAGCCAATCAGCGGCGGCGCGCCGAAGAGAAGCCCCTGGGGCGCGTGCTGGTGGAAATGGGCGCCTTGGACGAAGAGAAGAAGCTGGCGCTGTACCACCAGCTTTTCGGCCACGAAATCGTGTCGCTCGAAGACTTCGACATCGATCCCCACGTGTTGGCCATCCTGCCGCGCAGTTTCTGCGAGCGGCACGTGCTGGCCCCGATCCTGCGCGAACGCAATGCGATCGTGCTGGCCGTGGAGGACCCCTCCAACGTGCTGGCCCTGGACGAGGCGCGCGACCTGAGCGGGATGGAGATCCAACCGGTCCTCGCCTCGTGCCGCGACATTCTGCAGGCGCTCCAGCAGTACCCGCAGAAAGACGACGAGGGACGGGTGATCGGGGCGGAGCCGGAGCCCCCGTCGCGGTTGCAGCAGTTCGTGCACCTGGGCATCGTTTTCCTCATTGCCATCTTGCCGATTGTCATTCCCTTCATCGCCTTCTGGCAAGAGCCTAACCTGGGCTATGCGTTCACCGCGTTCTTTCGGAACGACCGGTTCGAGATGGTGCTGTTCCCGTTCCTCTGCTGGGCGCTGTGGCTCGTCACCATTTACGAGGTGCACGGGCTGATTTTCCGCCCCTCGCACGGTCGGCGCTGAGCCGGCCCGCCTTGCCCCTCGGCTCCGCTCGGGAACTGCGTCCGAGACGGGCTTGGTCGGCCCGCGCGATGTCGAGGTTCGCCTTGGCAGGGCGGACTGACTCGAATTCACGATCGGTCGCGATAGGGGTAATCCATACCGGGCGCGAGCGCCAGCGTCCGCGGAAAAAGGAACCGCAGCCGGATCCGACGCCGTCGCGTCATCTCCTCACGTTGCCCTTGCGCCGCCCGCCGCGCAGGGAAATAATCCGCGGTTGAGCCGAGGGAAGTCTTGCGCGCCGCCGAGGTCGAGCGAACGCCGATGGATCCGCACATTCCTCCGCGCCAGGAAACGGCGCGGGAAATCCCGTTCTTTGCCCCGCGGCTGGCGGTTCTCGGCGCCATCGGCGCGTTCTTCCTGCTCGTTCTGCTGGGGCGCGTCGTCTACCTGACGATCCTCCACGGCGAGGAGTATTATTGGCTCAGCCACAACAACATCTATCGCATTGAGCCGATCCAGGCGCCGCGCGGCATCATCTACGACCGGTTCGGCCGGGCGCTGGCGACGAACCAGATCGTCTATTCCGCGTATCTGACGCCGTATGAACTGACGACCGACACGCTGGGGCTGGCCGAGGCGCGGTTCGAGCAGTTGACGGGCATCAAGCCGAAGGAAACGCACAAGGATCTCAAGGTAAAAGACCCGAAGAAGCCGTACCCCGACCCGTACCGCCGCCTCCAGCTGGCCCGCGGCCTGCCTCTCAACGTCGCCGCCCGCATCGCCGAGCGCCCGCCAGACGAGCTGCCCGGCGTCAAGGTCGAAGAGGAGTTCGAACGCGTCTACTCCACCCGCGCCTGCCCCGACCGCTACGCCGTGGGGCACGTCATCGGCTACACCGGGGCCATCGAGAAAGACTCGGAAATCGCGCGCTACCTGGCGGCGGGGATCGACGTCGACCCGCAGCGCGACCGCATCGGCAAGATGAACCTGGAGTTGTTCTACGAAGACGAGTTGCGCGGGACCAAGGGCAGCCAGTCCCAGGTCTACGATGTCAAGATGCGCCCGCGCGCCCAGCCCAAGGTGATCGAGCCGGCCCAGGGCGGCGCCGACCTGACGCTGACGCTGGACGCCGACCTGCAATCGACTGGCACGCGCCTGCTCGACGGGATCAAGGGCGCCATCGTGGCCCTGGATCCGCGCACCGGCGAGATCCTGGCCTTGGTCTCCTCGCCGCCGCTCGGCTATCCGAAGGACCCGGGCCGCGAGCAATCCGAATACAACTACGCCACCCGGGAGGCCTACGCGCCCGGCTCGACGTTCAAGATCGTGACGGCCTCGGCGGCCTTGAAGATGGGGATCGACCCCGAGCAGGTTTTTTACTGCGAGAAATACTGGCGCTTCGGCGACACCACGTTCAAATGCATGTTCGCGCACGGGGACATGAACATGTGCGACGCGATCCGCGCCTCGTGCAACACGTACTTCTTCGAACTGGCCTCGCGCCTCCACTGGGGGCCGTTGGCGGAAACGGCCAAGGCGTACGGGTTCGGGCAGAAGACCGGCATCGATCTGGCGGACCTGCCCGGCCACGTCGGCGAGCCGCCGTCGCGCGAGGCGGCGTGGCGGCTCGACGGCGACGTGATCATGATGGCCATCGGCCAGGGCCAGCACGTGCTGGTGACGCCGCTGCAGTTGGCGTGCGCCTATGCGGCGGTCGCCAATCCCCGGGGCGCGCTCCCGCAGCCGCACTTGGTGCGGCGAATCGATTTCAACGATGACGCGGGGGACAGGCGCTCGCGCCTCATTCAGCCGCCGGACCGCGGCCCCACGCCGGCGGCCGATCCATACATCCGCCGGACGCTCATCGAGGGGTTTCGGCGGGCCGTGGCGGATCCCGGCGGCACCGCCTACAAGGCGCAGTTCCCTCCGGAGTGGAAGGCCGCCGGCAAGACGGGGAGCGCGGAAGGGCGCCCGGGCGTCCCGACGGACGCTTGGTTCGTCGCCTTCGCTCCCTACGACGATCCCGAAATCTGCGTGGCCGTTTTGGGGGCGGGGCTGGGCCACGGCGGCGAGGAGGCCGCGCCCATCGCCAAAAAGTTCCTGGAGACGTACTTCCGCGTCACGCGCCCGCGCTTGCGGCAGGCGCTGGATGCGGAGCCGGTGGAAGCGGCGCAAGATAGCGACGCCGCGCCGTGAACTGAAGGATGGGGTCCCGCCGTTAGGCGGAATGCTGTCAACGCAAGGCGCCGGGAAGATGCAAGAAGAAGCGGCGCCGGCGCCATATTCGGAAGGAGAAACGCCATGAAGCGCAAGATGTCCAACGTTGTTCTCGCAGCCCTGCTATTCGTTCTATTCCAGGCAGGCGCGAACGCCGCCGAACCCGCCGGGAGCCGCCTTCCCACGCAGGCGTCCCGGGAGCGCATGGAATGGTGGAACGATTTGAAGTTCGGCCTGTTCATCCACTGGGGCCCGTGGTCGCAGACCGCCGACGGGTCGATCTGGGACATCGGGAAGATGAAGCCCGACGAGCAGAAGAAGGCCTTTGACCTCTACAAGACCTTCAACCCGGTGAAATACGATCCGAGCGCGTGGGCGAAGATCGCCAGGGATGCCGGCATGCGCTACGCGGTGCTCACGGCCAAGCACCACGACGGCTTCTGCAACTTTCCCACGAAGCAGACTGACTACTGCATCACGAATCCCGATTGCCCGTACAGCAAGAGCGAGCATCCCGATATCGTAACCGAGTATGTGAACGCCTTCCGCGACGCGGGCATCGCCGTCGGGCTGTACTATTGCCACATTGACTGGCATCACCCCGATGGCGCGTGGAACAAGACGCACCCGAACTACGATCCGAAGTTTGTGGAGAAATACCCGGAGCGCTGGAAAAACTTCGTGAACTTCGAGCAGGAGCAGGTGCGCGAACTCCTCTCGAACTACGGCAAGATCGAGGTGTTCTGGTTCGACATCAACTGGCCCTCGCAATGCCTGCGCGACGCCGTGCCCATGCTCCAGATGATGCGCGAGTTGCAGCCCGGCATCATCATGACCAACCGCGGCACGAGCGAATACGGCGACATCCAGACCCCCGAGCAGCGCATCCCCGGCGCCCCGTCCAGCGGTTACTGGGAGACCTGCATGACGATCAGCAACGGCCGGGGCTTCTGGTACAAGGGCGAGAACGAGACCTACAAGTCGCCCGAGGAACTGGTGCGCAACCTGGCCGACATCGCCTCGAAGGGCGGCAACTTCCTGCTCGACGTCGGCCCGCGCCCCGACGGGACGCTGGCCCGGGGCGACGTCGAAGCGCTCAAGGGCATGGGCCCCTGGATGAAGGAAAACGGCGAGGCGATCTACGGGACGAAGGCCAGCCCGTGGGGCGCCGCGCCGCAGTGGGGCCGCATCACGAGGAAGGGCCAGCGGCTCTACCTCATCGTTCTCGATTGGCCGAAGGATGGGGCGACGCTGCCGCTGGCGCTGCCGAAGGACAAGATCGAAAAGGCGGCGTTGCTGAAAGGCGGCGCGAAGGTCGATTTCGCCGCCAACGCCGCCGGCGATAGGGTGGAATTCAAACTGCCGGCGAAGGCCCCGTCGCAATTCGCTTCGGTTATCGCGGTGGATGTGAAGGGCGAACTGAACGTCACGCCGCAATGGCCGAAGGAACAGCCGAAGAAAAGCAAGACAAGCGCGAAGGGTGCGAAAGGCGAGAAGAGTGCGAAGGGTCCGACCGGTCCGACCAGTCCGATCGCTAAGACAAAAGCCCCCGCCAACCCCGCCCCCATCGCCCCGAATGACCAGAGCGTCTTCGTCCTGCCGCCCGAGCGCGCGTTCATCACCGGAACGCGCCTCGCCTATCAGCCAACAAAGAAGAACCTCGGCGCGTGGTTGGACGCCAAGGATTATGCCGCATGGAAAACCCAGGTTCCCGACGCCGGAACGTACAAAGTCGAGATCGCGTACGGCGCCAGCGGGGAGAACGCCTTCACGTTCGGGGCGCAAGGAGGGAAGCCTCTGGAAGCCAAGACGTCCAAAACCGGCGGGACCCAGACCTACAAGTCATTCGAGATCGGCTTGATGGAGTTGCCCCAAGGCGAAGTGGAGTTGTCGCTCAAGCCCTCCGGCCCGCTCAAAGGGGCGCTGATGAATTACCGCGAGATCCGGCTGACGCCGGCCAAGTAGGCCGGCCTTGCTGAGGCTGGCTTGCGATTCCCCGGCGCCGAAGGCGCGCCGTTCCTCCTCATTGACCTGCGTTTCTCACCACATGCGGTTCCTGGGGGCGCGGACGGCCACGTCCGCCATGCCGAGCGCCTCCGGGATGCCTGAGAATGCGGACGTGGCCGTCCGCGCCCCCAGGAACCGCGACGCCACTGCTGGCGTCGGGCGCGGTCGCCGAGACTCCGAAGGCGGACCGCCTACTTCGCTGCCGCGGCGCCGGACTTCCGGATCCCCCGTAGAACCAGCCGCATGGCCACCCACGGGAGAAAGAAGAACAGAAGAACGCAGAGCTTGAAGAATGCCATTCCGTAGTAATTCACCATCAGGAACTCGTGTTCCGACACGGGATACATCGAAGTTCCGAGCCGCACGATCAGATCGCGCGCCACGGAAAACAAGCCGAACCAGATCCACAGGAACAGGACTCCCAGGGCGAAGCACCACAAGAACACCTTCGAGACCACGTTCAGCCCGTCCGCCAGATTCGTTGATGCGTTCATCATCTTGCCTCCTTTCGCTCACCCGCGGCGCAGGTTGCGGGCTGTCCCGTCTTTGACCCAGCGCCACGACTGGTCTCTTATAGCAGAACCGGGGCGTGGCCGCACGGATAAAGGAGAGCCGCTCAAGCGCTGAGGGGGCGCAGAGCGCCAGTGCGCGAATGATGCGCGTAGCGCACTCTACCTGATTCGCAGCTACACCGCGGGATGCTCCCGCTCTGAGGCGGCTCCTCCCATTCCCTCTTGATGATCGCCGCGCGCTTGTCCATAGTGCTGGCTCCATCAACGCTCGGAAAGGCAGACGCTATGGCCACGCGACAGACTCGACCAAACCAACCCCGAAAACCGAACATCATCATCCTGTTCCCCGACCAGATGCGCGCTCAGGCGATGCGCTGCGCCGGCGAGAAGCAGATCAAGACGCCAAACCTCGACCGGCTGGCGCGACAGGGCCTGTATCTCCCGCATACGTATTCCAACACGCCGGTCACCTGCGCCGCGCGCGGAATCCTGCTGACCGGCAAGCACCCGCACCGCTCGGGCCTGCGCATCAACGACCAGCGCCTGCCCGTCGGCCAGCCCACCATCGCCACCGAACTGGCGAAGCAGGGCTACACGACCGCCTTCGTCGGCAAGTGGCACCTCGACGGCGGCATCCGCGAGCCGGGCTACGTGCCGCCGGAGCGCCGCCACGGCTTCCAATGGTGGGCCGCCAACGAGTGCCGCCACAACTACTTCGACACCTGGTATTTCCGCGACACGCCGGAACCCATCAAGATGAAGCAGTACGAGACGATCGAGTGGACCGACCTGGCCATTGAGTTCCTCCACGGGCGCCGGGCCGACGAGCCGTTCCTCCTGCTCGTGGGCTACGGCCCGCCGCACGACCCCTATATCGCGCCCAAAGAGTATATGGACATGTATCCGCCGGAGGAGTTGAAGCTGCGCCCGAACTTCAAGCCGGGCGCCATCGTCGGCAAGGGCGGACCGCGCGCCCGCGAGATCACCGCCAAGGACGTCGCCGGCTACTACGCGTCGGTCACCTGCATCGACGACAACGTCGGGCGGATCATGAAAACGCTCAGCGAGTTGAAGATGGCCGACGACACGATCGTCCTGTTCACCTCCGACCACGGCGACATGCTGGGGTCGAACGGCCTGGTGCTGAAGCGCAAGCCGCACGAGGAGTCGGCCTGCGTGCCCGGCATCCTCCGCTGGCCGCGCGGCATCCAGGCCGGGCAGGTGAAACAGGAGTTGTTTTCCTGGGTCGACATCATGCCGACCATGCTGGGGCTGGCCGGCGCGCCGGTCCCCGCGGGCGTGCAGGGCGTCGATCGTTCGCGGATGATCGTCGATCCCAAGGCGCGCGGCCCCGAGTCGGTCTTCTTCCAATTGTTCATGGAATACCCGCATACGCTCGTCGAAGGTCCGTGGCGCGGGGTGCGGACCCAGCGCTACACCTATGCCCGCTACCCCGACAAGGTCTGGGTCCTCTACGACAACCAGGAGGATCCCTACCAGCTCAACAACATGGCCACGGATCCGTCGAAGGCCAGGTTGCGCGACGACCTGGAGGGGCGGGTTCAGGATTGGATGAAGCAGACGGGCGACAGCTGGGCGCTCAACGTGCCGAAGCTGACCATCATGCACCGCGGGCCGGTCGAGGACCACGAGCGGATGATCGCCGAGGCGTACGTCGCGGGCACGCCGGCGACCATGCCTCCGGTGGCTGAAGGCCGCGCGGCGAAATTGGCGCCGATCGCGAAGGCCGAGTCGCTGAAGCCGACCATCGGCGTCTTCGCGGCGTGCGATCCGCGCATCGACGAGGCCTCGCGCGAACGGGCCCGCAACATCATCGGCCTGACCGCCGATGTTCTGGCCAAACGGGTCAAGTTGCCCGACGGCTCGCCGGTTCGGGTCGTCTGGAGCCCGGTGCTGGTCGACGGCGAACGCCAGGCCGACATCGTGGCGCGCCAGTTCAAGGAGGCGTGCGTCAACATCCTCGTGGCGCCGCTGGACACGTGGGCCTTCCCGCAACTCAGCTTGATTTCCCTGATCCAGCAATTCCCCGAGGACACGCCGCTCAATTTGACCTGCGGCAATTCGGGGCCCCGGCCGGGAGTGGTGTTCACGCATGCCTGCTCCGGCGCGATCTCGCAATACGGGCGGATGGTCCACATCAACGTCGGCACGTGGCCGGACTCCGGCGCTTACCCCGAGATGACGCCGGAGACCGCCGACGCGCTCGTCGATTGGTGCCAGGCCGCCGTCGCCGCGCAGGGCCTGAAGGGGCGGCGCGTCGTCGTCTTCGGACACGACTCGATGGGCATGGAAACCGCCCTGGCGCACGTCATCCCGACGCGCAAGACCTACGGACTTGAGATCACGCGCCTCGACATGAAACTCTTCGCCGACCTGATGGCGAAGAAGGCGTTCGACAAGAAGGAACTGAAAGACCTGCGCGCGTGGATGGACAAGATGGTCGGCGAGCGCATCGCCCTCAAGGACCAGGCAGACGGCAAACGCTTCGACTTCTGCCTGGCGATGTATCTGGTCATGCGCGACTTGCTCAAGGACCTTAACGCGGTCGGCGGCGGGTTCATGAACCAACTGGAATGGGGTTCGGACCGCCGCGGCATTCCGCTGCCCGTTCCCGACCAGATGGAGTCGCTCCTCAACTCCTCGTTCGACCACACGGGCAGGAAAACGCCCGTTCCGTTCGCGACCGAGGCCGACTCGCAGGCCCTGCTGACCATGCTTTTCTTCTCGTGGCTGACGTGTGGCAATCCGCCGCTGTTCATGGACTTCCGCAAGGTGTGGGAGCCGTGGGAGGCGCAGGCGCTAGCGAAGAAGCTCGGCCTGAAGCTGGCCGGCAAGTCCCTCTGGGAAACCAAGGGGTTTGTCGACGGCGACAACTCCGGTTCGGCGGCGCTCGACTGGGCGGGCCAGCCGGGCCAGAGCGCCGAGGAAATCATGAAAAACGTCCTGATGCCGCTGGCCGAGAAGGACTACTTCCCCGGCGGCGGCAATTCGGTCACCTTCATCTCGCCCGGCGGAATCGAGGGCGTCGCCGGGCGCCTGGCTTACTCCTCAACGACCGGCGCCTTCTCGCTCGTGTGGGACGAGGCGCAAACGGTCGACCTGCCGCCGAAGATGGCCGACGCGGTGGCGCACACGTCGAACTGGACGTGGCCGCACACGTTCGTGACGCCGAAGTACGCGAACATGATCGAGTACAAGCAATACGCGCCGGCCAACCACTTCCACATGATCCAGGGCCTGAAGCCCGCGGCGCTGCAGTTCTGGATGGACCTGACGAACACGCTCTCCGCCACGCCCTGGAGCGCGCGGCCGAAGTTCATCGAAGGCGTCGACCGCCCGCTGCCGCTGCTGTACGTGATCAACGGCGGCGAGGATGCGACGAAGCTGATGCGGGTGAAGAAGTAATGGCGAGGTAAGAGGAATTCAAGGCGACGACGGGAGAACGCGGGGTTGCCCACCGCCGCATTCTTCTTGGTTCACCCTGTTTCGTGAGCTGACTCAGCGCGTGAGAGCAAGCTCGCGTCGAATCGCGTGATGTGCGGTTTTCATCTTCAGGATACGGAGAGCGAACCCATGTTTTTGTCCGGCCTCTCGTATCGCCTGGCAATTATGATAGGTGACAAAACACGGGCCTTTTGCGCGTCCCAAGAGGAGGAGCAGTTCCTCGTGATCGACGTCATAGTAGCGATAGAGGCGCCGACCCGGACCTGAATCACCGGCCGTATAGGGTGGATCAACGAAAAACGCGGTCTCTGCTTTTTGAGAGTGCTGCTCGATCACGCGCAGACCATCATCTTCCAGGAACTGGATTCGCGCAGCCAACTTGCGGATCTTCCGAATGCGGTTCACCAAAGTGCGCGGGTACCAGCGCGAAGCCACCCCCCGGCCGTCTTCACCTTCACGAAGCAACCCGGCGCCTTTTGCTAGTACTCCTCCACGATGGACTCGATTGCGCAAGAGACATTGAAACGCCCTCTGGACGTCTGTCGCCGGTTGGCGGCGGAGTGCTCGAATTATGGCTTCGCGCGAGGGGCTGAAATCTCGGATCTTCCTTGTGAGGGCTTCAGCATTGCCCTCAAGAATCACTCGCCATACGGCCGCGACGTCCGGGTCTCGCTCAACCATCAGAACGCGTTTCACCAATCCCAGCTCGGCGACAGCCAAGCCCACGCTCCCGCCGCCCGCAAACGGCTCAACAAAGAGGGAATGCGTTGGAGATAAACTGGATATCCACCTAACGATCTCCGCGCGCAGCCAGCTCTTTCCGCCGGGATACCGGAAGGGACTGAGAGTGGAGAACGGATGGGTATTGCTGGTTTCCACGACGAGGTCGGCAAAACGGCTTTCTCGCAAGATCTATCACCAGTTCAGCCCGTGTTTTTCCAGAGCCGCTAACGTCCATGCGGCGCAATCCCGCAGGATTTCAGACGAGACGCATTCCGCATAATCCAAAATCCTGCAGCGGTCAAACAGAATGCCCAACTCGGAGCTCCTATTATACCATCTTTCAACCACACGGTCTGCGACGAAATATAGGGGCACGGGAGAGACCGCCGGCATTCTCTTCATCCAGCGCTGACAGAACCTGTCGGGCGAAATGGCGCAAGCAGTTGTCTGCCACGAAGTTCCTGTCTTGCACTGGCCAAAACCAGTCAGTCTTCCTTCTCGCCCATCTGCGAAGGTGCGCCACACCACGATGTCCACGCCGTCGTCTTGCGCCACAACAGGGGCGCTTCCCTGATTCTCGAAACGCTCGCCCTCGCCCCATGCGCCGCAAAGGCTGTCTATTGCTTTCGGGAAGCGGCCGAGGACGTTCGCCGCAGATTTCTTCTTGCTGGCCTCGTGTTGCCTCCGAAGGCGAGAAGTGCCCAGCAGAAACCCAACCACTCGGTTGTCGTTGCCGCCGCCAAGATAGCTCTGGGCCACTTCCAGGCAGACTAGCTCAAACAGTTTTGTGGCGTCCAGTATTTTGCGAGCCGCAGTCCTCTGCCGTGGCTCTTCCTTCATGTTCATTCGTGTGGCCAGCAAAAGAAACACATAAAGCAGCGATTTCTCCTCAGACCGTCTTGAGGCTTTCAAACTTAACAGATCGCCATCGCCCGCCAGGACAAATGGATAGTGCTCGGACCAAGCGCCCATATGGCTTTGCCGCTCCCGCAATTCGTCAAACGCCTCTAGGACTTCAGTCTCCTGACGGGTGTCTGCGTGAAACTCGCTTTCTTCGCCTTCCGGCTCCAGGATCGGCGCGAGGCGCCGAAGGACATCCATCTGAGAGATGCTGCCGTCGCCTTCGCACAGGGCGATTTGCTCAACGAAATCGGCCGTCTCCACAGGATCAGCGAGATTTGGAAATTGGAGAGGGCCTTTCATTTCCGGCCTCCGGCAGAGGCCAGCTTCTGCTCCCGGCGCACGGGTGTGGCTTTCCGTTCCATGAACTCGTGCAAATCCAGCGCCATGTCCCGGATTAAGCGCGCCTGTTCTAAAACGTCCTTCTCACCGTCATACCCCGTCGACACACGGGCCTGGGCTTTCATAAGCGCTTGTTTGGCATCCTGCAACGCGCTTCGAAACACTGTCGTATCGCCCCGCGAAATCTCATACGCCTCCTCGAGCCTCCTGTCCCTGCGGAGTGCTTGAAGCGCGGCGCCTGAAGGCTCGGCCAAAATCGCGGAAAGGCGGCGCAAGTCAGGATTCTGAGATCGAATCACAGGGGGGGTGTTCTCACGTGTATCGCCCCAGAGCCAAGTACAAACCTCCCCCAATTCCTTGATGCGTTTTGGGTTGACCGGTTCGGGAGATTCCTCGTTCTTCTGGCGCAGATGCAGAAACTGCATGAATCCTTCATAATCCAGGGCGGTCATCAGATGCGAAAACGCTAGTTTGCCTCCATAGCAATACTCGCGCTTCCAAACGCGGTTTCGTTCGGCTTGTTCTATTACCATTAGTGCCCTATAGAACCGCTGAACCGTTCGATGTCGGTCGCCGATTTGAAGGGCGATCTCGGACAGCGGAACGCCGATAGTCTTGCGAACGTAGGCAACATATTGCGCTTTGGCATAGCTGTCCCATTTTGCAGGGCCATTCACGTGCTTGAAGCCCAAGTACTGCCAGAGGTCTTCCCGTCGTTTGATGAAGATGACGGGGAGTCCGTTTGTCTCTAGATCGCTTCGAAAAGTGGGAGGAAGCGGGGGAAGATCCGTGGCTCGCAGTTCACGTCGAAGCTCGTCATCGAGAAGAACCTTGACAGCAACAAGCCGACGATTGCCTTCGATGACAATTCGCTTTCCCCCTTCTTCGGTCGCCAGTAGGTGTTCGTGCGCCCAAAAGCCGCTGGCGGCGATCGAATAGGCCACCTCATCAACCGCCATGTGCTCCCAGAGAGCTTTCAGGATCTCCTTCTGGCTGGTTTTGGGTCCCAAGCCGAACTCCACCAGGCGAGGGTTGCCGGCATCCAGCAAGAGGCTCTTCACCGGGACCCGAACCGGCGTCTCCAGTTCCAGTGCCTGCGGAGGATTCAGCCTCTTCATGAGTCTATGCTCCCGTTTGGGACCTTCTAGCGTCCCAATGTGGTCCTGTCAGAACAGTCCGAATCATACGGAGTCACGCCGTGACCAGCAAGACTTTCTCGAGGCCACGTCGAGTGCGAAAGGTTTCGGCGGGGTCTGAGCCTGCGTCCCGCGGCGCTGCAATCGAGATTCCGATTGTGGTTTTGGGTGATCTGGAACCATAAACGGGCACCGATTTGCGGATGAATCGTCCTGCCCCTGAATCGTCCTGCCTATCTTCTGTTTCGAAAACCAGCGCCGCAAAAGCCATCAAACAGGACCATGGTTGACAGGACGATTGAGCCCAATGGTCCTGTCAACCATGGTCCTGTCTCAGTCAGCCAGCGGAAAATTCGGCTCGCGTTGGCAAGCGTCTTGGGCGACTCTATCCGCCGGGACTCTTGAGGAGAAAAAGGACTTCATCATAGACAAGCGACTGCTTCTGATCCTGCCTGGAAGCGAGAAGGGCTTTTGGGGCAAATTGCGCCATGGCAAGGCCGGACTTGTAAGGCTGAGCCTTCCGGCTGTGGCGGCGCTCACCCCGCCTGAGTGGAGCGTCGCCATTCACGACGCCCGGGCCGATCCGGTGGACTACGATCGCCCTGTCGACCTGGTGGGGATCACCGCCTTCACCTCGGAGATCACCAACGCGTATCTGATTGCGGATGGGTTTCGCCAGCGCGGCGTTCCCGTCGTGATGGGCGGAATTCACGTCAGCGCGGTTCCGGACGAAGCCCTGGCGCACGCCGACGCGGTGGTCGTCGGGGAGGCCGAGGAGGTCTGGGCGGGGCTGTTGGCCGATCTGTCCGCGGGACGGCTCCAGCGCGTCTACAAGGCCGATCATCCCTGCGATATGTCGCGGATCCCCGTCCCCCGGCGCGATCTGCTGCGCCGCGGACTGTATAGCGGCTTCAACACCGTTCAGGCGACGCGCGGCTGCCCCTACGATTGCGATTACTGCGCGGTGACGAGCTTTTTCGGCGGCCAGTTCCGCACCCGCCCCGTCGCCGACGTCATTGAGGAGATTCGGCCGTTTGACACCCGGAGTTTTCTTTTCGTCGATGACAACATTTGCGGCCATCCCGCCTACGCCAAGAGTTTGTTCCGCGCCCTGGCGCCGCTCCGGCGCACGTGGGGCGCCCAGACGTCGATCACGTTCGCCAAGGATCGGGAGTTGCTCGATCTCTATGCGAAAAGCGGAGGCCGATACGCGTTCATCGGTTTCGAAAGCATCTCGAAAGAAAGCCTGGCGGGAATCAACAAGCCCTGGAACCAGGCCGATGGCTACGGCGAGGCCATCCGGAGAATCCACGACGCGGGGATCAACATCGTCGGCAGCTTCATCTTCGGCCTGGATGAGGATGGTCCCTCCGTGTTCTCCCGCACTCTCGATTTCATCATGGAACACCGGATCGACGCGGCGCAATTCCACATCTTGACGCCGTTCCCCGGAACGCGCCTGTATGACGCCATGCGCGCGGAGGGGCGGATCGCGGAAACCGACTGGGATCGGTACCATACCAGCGAGGTCGTTTATCGCCCCCGGACGATGAACGCCGAGGAGCTTCAGCAGGGATACTATCGGATATTCCACCAGACGTACACGGTGGGCAATATCCTCCGGCGCGTGCTGCGCAGCTGGCGCGGCATCCCCGATCGCCTGGCCATGAACATTAGCTATCGGAACAAGGCGCGGAAGATGCCGGGGTGATGCGGGTAAGGAAGCGGAATCAGCAGGCATCGTTGCCGTAATTGCCCCCCAGCACCCACATTCCTCCGCCGGCGCGCGAATGAACAACGCGCAGGCTGGAAAGCCTACACCACTTCTGGCCTTGTGTGGCGTTGGGCTTCGGCGTGGGAGCGGCGGGTGGCGAAGAGCGCGGCGCGGTAGAGCGGGCAGTCGGCGCAACGGGGGGTCGGCTTGCAGTGGCGATGACCGACGGCCACCAGCAAAGCGTGGTATTCGTTGTAGTAGGGCGCGTCCGGCGCGAGGTTCGATTGGAAGAGTTTCTGCAACTCGTCGTAACTCGCATTCGGCCTGGCCAGGCCATGGCGCGCCAGGATGCGCCGCGTGTAGGCGTCGATGACGAAGATCGGCATACTCAGCGCGTAGAGAAGGATCGAATCGGCGGTCTCCGGGCCGACGCCGTAAACTTGGAGCAGGTCCGCGCGCAATGCCGCCGGGTCCGCGTGGCGCAACCGCGAGAGGTTTCCGTCGCAACGCTCGACGAGAAACCGCGCCAGCGCCTTCAGCCGCCGCGCCTTGAGATTGTAATAGCCCGCCGGGCGAATTCGTTGGGCCACCTCGGATTCGCCGGCGCGGTCGAGCGCCTTAAGCGACAGCATCCTGGCCTCGCGCAGGTTGGCGATGGCCTTCTCGACGTTCGCCCAGGCGGTGTTCTGGGTCAGCACCGCGCCGATGACGATCTCCTCGTCCGTTTCGCCGGGCCACCAATGGCGCGGGCCGAAACGCTCGAACGCGGCGTCGAATATCGCGCGCAGAATCGCGGTTTGGCGCGCGCGGGCGCTTGTTTCCTTCTTCGCGGAATTCCCCATTCCAATACACATCCTCGTAAGGCTTCGGCGGTACTACTATGGGTCGGCGCTCATGGCAAGCGGCCATCAGGTATGGAGTCCCGCCTTCAGGCGGAATGCCCCGGACCGGGGCGAGGTTGACGATCACAGATTCCGCCTAAAGGCGGGACTCCATACCCGACCAACACCGAAGTCCAGCGGACCGTTGGGCCGAAACCCCTCGACTTGGCGCCTCTTTCCGCTGAAGATGCAGTTCAACTGGCGCAGGCGCAGGCGGACGATCATCCGAGCGGAAAGGACGAACGCCTTCCCGCGGGGAGGCAGGGCCATGATCGAGGAAATTTACAATCCCGAAGAACAGCGGACGCCCATCAAGAGCTGGGCCTCGGACCTCGACGACGGCGCGCGGCATCAACTGGTGACGCTGTCGAACATGCCGTACGTCTTTCACCACGTCGCGGCGATGGCCGACGCGCACGTCGGCGTCGGGGCCACCATCGGGTCGGTGTTTGCCACCGAGAACGCGATCGTCCCCTCGGCCGTCGGCGTCGACATCGGCTGCGGCATGTGCGCGTTGTCGACCGACGTCTACGTCGAGGAATTGAAGCGCCCGAAGTTCTTCGACGCCGCGCTGGAGGCCATTTTCGCCGCTATTCCCACGGGCTTCAACGGGTACAATCGCGACCAGCCGTGGAAGCGGGCCGGCGGCTCGGGCGGCTTCAACTACGAGTCCATCGTGCCGCAACTGACCAAGGAAATTCACGACAACGCGCCGAAGAAACTGGGCACGCTCGGCGGGGGCAACCATTTCATCGAACTGCAGCGCGACGCCCAAGGCAAGTTGTGGATCATGATCCATTCCGGCTCGCGCAACATCGGCAAGATGATGGCTGACCATTGGATGAAGGCGGCGAAGCGGGCCACCGGCCGGCGCGGCGAGGCGATCCCCGGCGACCTGTCGTACCTGGAGACGGATTCCGACGACGGGCGCGGCTACCTCAGCGACATGCAGTGGGCGCTGGCGTACGCGTTTGAGAACCGCATGCAGATGATGGAGAAGGTGGTCGAGATTCTGGCCGACGTGGCGGCGCGGCAGAGCGGCGTGCGCTTCCAGGCCGATTTGTCCCAGGTTATCAATATTCATCACAACTACGCCGCGCCGGAGGAGCACTTCGGCCGGCGGGTCTGGGTGCACCGCAAGGGCGCGACGCTGGCGGAGCGGGAGACGATCGGCATCATCCCCGGCTCGATGGGCGCGCATTCCTACATCGTGCGCGGCAAGGGGGCCGAGGATTCGTTCCGCTCGTGCTCGCACGGCGCGGGCCGGCGCATGTCGCGGGGCGAGGCGCGCAAGTCGATTTCGTTCGACGACATGAACCGGGCGCTGGGGGCGACGCGCCTGCGCGCCGGCTCCAAGGACGTGCGCGACGAGGCGCCGCAGGCCTACAAGCCCATTGAACAGGTGCTGCGCGATCAGCAGGATCTGGTGGAAGTGATGGTGGACCTGGCGCCGCTGGCCACGGTGAAAGGGTAGACGATAGTTTGGAGTGCCGGGTGCGGCGTTCGCAGTGGGGAGCGCGGAGTTCGGAGTTCAGAGCGCGGGGCGCCGAGTTCCGAGTCTCCTGATTCTCGTTGCGCAAGAAATCTTTGCGGCCAACCTTCCCCGGAGGGGAAGCATATGAATAGCCGCGGGTGTCAACCCCCGGAAGCCAATTGCCCAACGCCTGGACCCTGTAGGGGTCCAACAACGGGATTGCACGCCAACGAACCCCGTGTTCGACCCCTTCAGGGTCGGATTCCTTTCTCGGCGCTGTTCCGTGGGCTGGCGCCCACGGCTACTCATATGGCTCCCCTTCGGGGAGCGCCTGGGAGTCCGACTATGGGACGTGCCGTGCATTTCATTATGGGAATATCTGTTGTGTGCGTGCTCGCATTGGTCGGCTGCGCGAAGAACGACGAGCGCCCGCGGGTGGTCGTCTATTGCTCGCTGGATCGGATCTTCTCCGAGCCGGTGTTGCAGGCGTTCGAGAAGGACGCCGGAATCGAGGTCGAGCCGGTCTTCGACGTCGAAGCGGCGAAAACCATCGGGTTGACGCAGCGCCTCATCCAGGAGAGGGGCCGCCCGCTGTGCGATGTGTTCTGGAACAATGAAATCCTGCAGACGGTCCGCCTCGGCGGAATGGGCCTGCTTGAGCCCTACGCGTCGCCGTCGGCGTCGGACATTCCCGCGCGGTGGCGCGACCCCCAGGGTTTGTGGACCGGCTTTGCCGCGCGCGCCCGCGTGATCCTCTTTAATAAAAACCTTATTGCCGAGGGCGACGTTCCGACCTCGATCCGCCAGTGGGGCGCGTCCGACCGCTGGCAGGGCCGGTTCGCCATCGCCGACCCGCGGTTCGGGACGACTTCGACGCACATGGCCGCGCTGTATGCGGCGTGGGGCAAAGAGGAATTCGAGCGAGTTTGGAAAGGGTGGCAG